>CAMVTS010000029.1 GCA_947170465.1 uncultured Clostridia bacterium | reverse complement strand
TGATGAAAGACGGTCACTACGAGGATATCTGTCCCTACTACAAGGAGTTGTAAAACGATTTACGATTTAAAAACCGAACAGCCAGAAAAGCTTGAAAACTTCAAGGGCGGCGAAAAATATTTATCCGCAAAAATACACGATGACGGTAATTACGAATCAATAACGGGCAAAGGACTGACAGTCGTTTCAGAAAGTCAGTCCTTTGCTATATCTTTTTTAAATCAACAAACGTTATATCCGGCGTCTGCTCATCTGTCGAACAGACAGAAAGAATATAGTCGGAAAAAACAAGCGTCCGCAGATAATAGTGAAGCTTTTCTTCACAAAAAGAATCTCCGCTGACGTCGACCGTTTTTGCCTCACGGTGAAAGCCGCTGCCTATGCATTTGAGCAGGGCTTCTTTTTTTGTCCAGATTTTGTAAAAAGCATTCATCTTATCAAAGGCAAAGTGGATTTGCGCAAGCTCACGTTCAGTGAACACAATCCTGCCCATGCGTTCATAACGGGTAAATCTGAGTTTTTCAATGTCGCAGCCGACATCCGCTGAATGGACAGCCAGCAATACCCAATCACCGCTATGGGATAAATTGAAGCAAACGCCGTTTTCGGCAATCGGCTTGCCAAATTCATTTTTGAATATTTCCGTACAGCCAACATATTTTCGCAGTAAAACACCGCCTGCAACGCACCTTGATTGGTCATCCGGCATGCGGTAACGCATGGCTTGTTCCAGACGAGACGAGGTAATATATCCTCTGTGCCACGGCTGCACATCGGCAATACTGGCAAGATAGAGCTTCATATTTTTGTAAGCGCCTCCATATATTGGTTACAGAGAACGCAGCTTTGAAAGACAGTCTTGGCAGATATGCTTGCCTTCAAATTTCGAGAGGTTCCCCGTTGAGTTGCAGAACACGCATTTATTCTCAGCCTTTTTGATCGTGATAGTGTCACCCTCAGCGTTAATCATCAGCATATCTCCGGGATGAATATCCAGATGTTTCCGGATATCCTTTGAAATGACAATTCTGCCGAGCTTATCAATTTCTCTGAAATTCGTAAAAATCATGGGTATTCTTCCCCCTTTAGTCTGTATTCGACTTTATTTTATCATAAATACAGACTGATGTCAAATAACTGTTTGAGGATGATTGATTATGCTGAACTATCTGTGGAGCGCGCTTGTCATACTAAGTATTCTTTGCTCCTTTTTTACCGGAAACAGTCCGCAATTGTCAGAAGCTATCATAGACAGCTCCGCTCAGGCAGTCGAATTGCTGCTGACGATGGCAGGTGTTATGCTGCTCTGGTCCGGAATCATGAGAATCGCGCAGGAAAGCGGACTGACAGAAGCGTTTGCGAAAATGCTGTCCCCTTTGCTGCGATTGCTTTTTCCAAAAATAAAAGATAAGCCAAAGGCATTGGGAAGCATTTCCATGAATCTGACCGCTAACCTTCTGGGATTAGGCAATACCGCAACGCCGCTGGGAATACAAGCGATGAAGGAGCTTGATGCACTGAACGGCGGCAGTCAGACCGCAAGCAATGAAATGGTCGTTTTTGTTGTGATGAATACGGCTTCTCTGCAATTAATGCCGACTATGCTTGGCACACTGAGACAACGTTACGGAAGTGCCGCACCGTTTGAAATACTGGTGCCCGTATGGATTAGCTCCGCCTGTGCATTAACCGTAGCGCTCATGATCGCATTGGGCGGAAATCATCAACGCGTACTGAAAAGAGGTGGACGATGGAAATCATAATGCCGGTATTTGCCGGTGTGATTGTTCTTTATGGCGTCATTCGGCGTGTGCCGGTCTTTGATCTGTTTTTGGAAGGCGCTAAAGACGGGATAAAAACATTGATAACCATAGCGCCGACCATCGTCGGACTGATGTTTGCCGTAGCCCTTCTGCAAACCAGCGGTGCAGCCGATACAATCTGCGGATTACTATCTCCTCTGGCGAAGCAGCTGGGGTTTCCGGTTGAGATTGCGCCAATGGCACTGCTTCGACCGGTCTCCGGCAGCGGTTCCACCGCACTTCTCATCTCCGTTTTTGAAGAATGCGGCACCGACAGCTTTGCAGGGAGAGTAGCGTCCGTTCTGGCCGGCTCCAGCGAAACAACCTTTTATGCGATAGCCATGTATTATGGCTCAGTCGGCGTGAAGCATATCCGTCACACTTTGCCGGCAGCACTCGCAGCGGATTTGACAGCGCTTATTGCCAGCGTGATAACTGTACGTTTTTTCTTTGGTTAAAGAACTGAAATTGTTACTTCGTCAAAAGCAAAATAAATTCCAAATTACAAATAGTAGATTAGTTTTTCTATAATTCCACATAAAAATTATTGTGGAATTCCCTGAAAAGACTTGACTTTTTTGGAATACGCTGTAATTCTATCTTTTTTGTCGTTTCAAAAGTCGGTTTTGAACATTTTCCACATAGTTTTCCACATTGATTTGAAAAATGAGAATTATACAATTAGTTTATATTCCATCAAAGAAATGATTGGGTGATTGAGTGAAACAAAAAGAATTACAATTATGTATTATTTTGGAAACTGTCGGCGTCGTCTTCTGTACGCTCTTCCGGCTATTTACGCTGAGGCTTTATGATTGGTGCGACGGCGATTTACTGGGCGTCCTTTTTGGCGCTGTCAATAATAGTATCTGGGAGCAGAATAAGACCACCTTTCTCGCTGTTTTTCTATGGGGAATGCTTGAAATCCTGATATTTCGCTATTCCATGAAGCGATTGACAGTGGCAAAAACCATCTCGCTTTATGTATCAGGGATTATGTTGCTGTTTGGAGGAAGTATCTATATCTGCGTACCTGTGCTTCTCTGTTCCGCAGTTCTGACAGTATGGCTTTTCCAATCAAATCTCTATCTCAAAAATTTGTTTGCCCCTTGTGTTTTTTTACTGTTTCTCTTTCTGTCGTTTTATTTTTGCCTGACGCCCTTTCCGCCACATTTGTGGTTGTTCGAGGACGCGGAAACGCATTTTTATGGCATCATTCCGGCGTATATAGACAAAGGAGCGGCAATTCTCTCAAATTAATTGCGGAAAAGACTAGGATTTTCCGGAGATTTATGCTATAATAAATAAGAATATACATTTCAAGCGAGGTTATCCATGACTAACAATTCGAATGAGCGAAACAAAGATATGATTCCCGGCAGAAATCCTGTCAGCGAGGCGATACGGAGCAATCGCCCTATCGACCGGATTCTGGTAGCTAAGGGAGAAAAAAACGGCGCTATTGTCGGAATCCTTGCAAAAGCGAAAGAAAAGAAAATTCCCGTAAAAGAGGTTGACCGCGCAAAGCTTGATTACATCAGTGGCGGCGCTGTTCATCAGGGAATCATTGCCTTTGCAGCAGTCAAGGAATATTGTTGTGTTGACGATATTTTTGCCTGTGCGCAGGATCGTGAGGAGACGCCTTTTATCATTGTATTGGACGAGCTGGAGGATCCTCACAATCTGGGCGCCATTATCCGGACGGCGGAATGTGCCGGCGTGCATGGTATTATTGTTCCAAAACGCCGAAGTGCAGGTTTGAGCTATACTGTAGGAAAAGCCAGCGCCGGTGCTGTTGAGCACATGAATATTGCCAGAGTAACCAATATTGCCGCGACAGTGGACGAACTCAAAGAACGCGGCGTATGGGTTTTCGGAGCGGATATGAACGGAACGGATTACAATGAATGTGATTTTTCCGGTGCCTGCGCCATTGTGATTGGAAATGAAGGCAAGGGTATCTCACGGCTTGTCCGTGAAAAATGCGATGTGATAGTCTCGCTTCCGATGAAGGGAAAAATCAACTCCCTCAACGCTTCAGTCGCCGCAGGCATACTGATGTACCGGGCAATGAAGGATCGCTGAATCAGCAAAATCCAGAAAGAAAGGATGTGTTATCTTGTCTGAGATTAACAAGGACGCCGAAAAGAAAGAAAAGCTTCAAAAGGAACTGGAAATAGAGAGTATTCTGGCGGAAACACATGAGATGGCTGACCGGGAAAAAATGAAAAAAACCGCGCGGCGGTATGCCGTCAAGCCGAAAATAACGGAAATATACAGCAACACCGACCAAAAACCGCGGTTGACAAACGCCAATCCGCTTGACCTCGATGACGAAAAAAAAGAACCGGAAAATGCGATTGTCGGCGAAAAGACGGCAACAACCATTCAGGCTGAGCTGATTATGGAAGGCAGCGAGGACAGCGTGCAAACGCCTGAGGAAGCTCATCACACAGAAAATGATAAAGAGCAGAAAGAGGAAGAGCACGAGATTCCGAAGATTGTCACTTTGACGCCGGAGTACGCAGAGGAAACGCAGTTTGCCGGCGAAGTTCTTGATGAAAGCGACGCGTTTGGCGACGCGCCTGTCATTGAAGATATCACCTCAATTGATATTGAGGTGCCCGAAATACCGCAGGAGGATTCCGAAAAGACAGCAGAACCGGTTGTCCCGGTTATCCCCGCGCCTGACGGACAGCAAGCTGAAAAAGTGGTTTCAAAGGTGCCGATTTACCGCCCTGAGGAGCCAAACGCCACACTGAATATCAAGGCAGGACGCTTCTCCGAGGTCGTTGCTAACGAATACGAGGAATATATCCGCTCAAAGAATCCATCGGTTATCGCTCACGTCATCCGTCCGGAGCCAAAGCTGGAAGCCGAGGAAGAGCAAAAGCCTGAGGACACACGCTCTCCGCAGGAAAAGATTCTTTCGGCGGTTGTGGGTTTCTTTTCCAAGGATGAAACGGACGACGATGATACGCCGCATGAAAACGCCAAGATGATCGAGGACTATACAGACGAAGAAGATGAAAAGAGCATCAAGTATGAGCTGAACCACAATATCCGCAAGCTTTTTTCGCAAAGCCTGATTATGGGAATCGTTGCGGCTGTCTCTGTTATTCTCACGGTTGTAACGCGCGTAATTCCCGGAGCAATTATCTCCGCAGTACCGGTTGCCCCTGCCGCTTACGCTGTCTTCAACTTCCTGATGATGGGACTTACCATCTTCATTAACCGCGTCAGCATACTGAACGGTCTCAATCCCTTGCTCCGGTTTAAGGGTAATTCTGATACCGCCGCTGCAGTTGCAGCGATTACAGGTGTGCTGCAGACCATCATTTCCTTCTTTACACTCGGCGACATGAGCCGGTTCAACGTGAATTATTATTGCTCGGTTGTTTTACTTGCGTTTTTTGCCAATAATCTCGGCAAGCTGATTATGGTACTCCGCGTAAAGGATAATTTCCGGTTTATCACCTCTAAAGGTCAGAAATATGCCGCCAAAATCTATAACAACGAAACAATTGCCAATAAAATGCTCAGCGGAACCGCCGCTGATAAAGCGCTGATTGCCTATCAGCACAAAACCGGATTTCCTGCAAACTTTCTGAAAATATCTTACGCGCCCGATCCAAGTGAGGATCTCGCTTCCAAGCTTGCGCCGATTACAGCCATCGTTTCCCTGATTCTGGCACTGCTTTACGGAGTGGTCAAGCTGAATGTAGCCGGCGCCTTCAATACCCTTGCGCTGATTTCTACGCTGGCAATTCCGGTATCGACGCTTCTGGCAGTTAATCTTCCTGTCAGAAGACTGTGCAAGAATCTGCTTGGCTACGGTTCTATGCTGTCCGGCTATCCTTCCATCAAGCAATTCTGTGACAGCACCGCCATCATGATTGACGCCAATGAGCTCTTCCCCACTGACTGCATTGATTTGGAAGGCATTAAAACATATGAAGAGTATAACGTCGATGAAAGTCTGCTGTGCGGTATCGCGATTCTGAAAGAAGCACAGAATCCGCTCGCCAATGCCTTTGACTCGGTTATCTCTGAAACCGGCGACAGTCTGCCGGAGGTTGAGTCTGTGCTCTATGAGGACGAGCTTGGTCTGGTTGGCTGGATTAACGGTGAAAGAATCCTGGTTGGTTCCCGTAATCTGATGGATAAATACACTGTTGAAACGCCAACGCCGGAATACGAGGAACGTTACACCTCGAAGGGCAGACAAGTAACGTACCTTTCACGTGCCGGAAGGCTGGTGGCGATGATTGTCACCAATTATCATGCCGATCCCGAATTAAAGACAGAACTCCAGCGCGCTGAGGCAAACGGCATCAGCTTCCTCTTCCGGACGACAGATTTCAATATTTCAGATGATTTGATTGCGCGTCTCTACGGCTTGTTCTACCGCAGCATCAAGGTGCTTCCGACCGGTCTCGGACATGTTCTGAAAGAGGCGCAGACAACCTATGAAGAAAGCTCACGCTCCTACCTCATTACCGGCGGTAAGGCGGCTTCCCTGGCGAGAGCGGTCTCCGGTAGCGTGAGAATCAAAAGTAATATTTCACTGGCGATAGTCATTCAGTTGATTGCGATTGTGCTAGGTATTCTTGTTGCCGCAACGCTGACGCTTTACGCGGATATCGGTGTGATGGGTTCGCTGGAGGTATTGATTTATATGCTGTTCTGGGGCGTTGCCGCTATTATTGCGCCCGCTGTGCAGCGACCTTAAGGAGGATAACTATGCTGATTGCACCGTCACTGCTTTCTTGTGACTTTTCAAAAATGGGGGAAGAAGTCGTCCGGATGGACAAAGCCGGCGCGGACTGGATGCACCTTGACGTTATGGACGGACATTTTGTGCCAAATCTCACCTTTGGCGCTCCAATCATCAAATGGGTGCGTCCCTGCTCGGACAAGCCCTTTGACGTTCACCTGATGATCAGCGAGCCGCTGCGCTATATCGACGACTTTGCCTCTGCAGGCGCCGACATCATCACCTTTCATGCGGAAAGCGATTCTGATATTGCTGAGACTATCAAAAAAATCAAAGGTCACGGCATCAAAGCCGGATTAGTCCTCAAGCCGAACACACCGGCAAGCGCCGCTTTCCCCTATTTGCAGGACCTTGACCTGGTATTGGTGATGACGGTTGAGCCCGGCTTTGGCGGTCAGCGCTTTATGGCGGATATGATGCCTAAGGTCAGAGAACTGAAAGAAGAAATCACTCGCAGAGGTTTGGACGTGCTGATCGAAGCTGACGGCGGTATCGGTGCTGATACCATCGCGCAGGCCGCAAAAGCCGGCGTTGACGTGTGTGTTGCCGGTACAGCGGTATTCAAAGCGGATAATCCGGCTCAGGTTATCAGAGAATTACAGCAATATTAATAATTAC
Organism: uncultured Clostridia bacterium; assembly: GCA_947170465.1. Classification (GTDB taxonomy): domain Bacteria; phylum Bacillota; class Clostridia; order Oscillospirales; family Acutalibacteraceae; genus Ruminococcoides. The sequence continues at coordinate 23,894 of CAMVTS010000029.1, read as the reverse complement.
TGCCGGACTGTTGTTCATGTCCGGCAGTTTTTCATTGTTTTGTGTCAAAAAGACTGCGATTTACGGCTAGTTTTCTACCGGAAAGGAGCATATAATACAAATATAATCAAAGCATGAAGGTGATGAAATGAATATTGCAGCAGTCTCTCATCGTGCCACGAATGAGTATTGCTATGCGACGGATCACGATACGGTAGTTGTCAATATTAAAACCGCGAAGGATGTACAGCGCGCGTACCTTATTCACGAGGATCCGTTTATTCATGAATTAAGGCGCTGGAAACATTGGAAGGGCGTCAGAACAGAAATGACGCTGCTGGCTGAACTGAAAAACCACCTGATATGGACCATCAGGATTCAGCCTGCGTACAAGCGTCTCCGCTATTATTTTGAGCTGGAAAGCGACGGCAGGACGTTTGTTGTCTGTGAAAACAAGATTTGTACGGTTGAGGAAAGCGCACAGACCTCTATGCAGTATTATAAATTTGCCTGGCTCAACCGTTCAGATGTGATTGCTCCTCCGGATTGGGTTAAAAAAACAGTCTGGTATCAGATTATGCCTGACCGGTTTTGTCGTTCTCACGATGCGCCTTCTGACAAAAAATTCAGAAAATGGGGTGATTTCTCATTTCCCGGATGGAACGATTTATACGGAGGCAATCTGAAGGGCATTACGGAAAAGCTGGACTACCTGCAGTCACTCGGTATCAGCGGAATTTATATGACGCCGATTTTTGAGTCCGGCTCAAACCACAAATACAACACGCGCGATTATTGGACAATCGACCCGGATTTTGGAACAGAGGACGACCTGATTGAGCTGATAACAAAGGCGCATGACAAAGGAATCCGCATCATGCTGGACGCGGTGTTTAACCACAGCGGCGCAGATTTCGCGCCTTGGAAAGATGTCAGGAAAAACGGTAAATCCTCGCCTTATTATGACTGGTTTTATATCAATTCGGAGGATTTTTCCAGAGATGATTTTTCGACTGAGGACGGCCGGTTTTATTCCTTTTCGTTCTGGGCAGGTATGCCTAAACTGAACACCAACAATCCGGAGGTTGTCTCCTATTTCACGGACGTTTGCAGGCATTGGGTACAGGACTGGAAAATTGACGGTATTCGTTTTGACGTCGGAGATGAAATTTCGCATACTTTTGTCCGCAGTCTGAACAATGCTTTAAAGAAAATCAATCCTGACGTTTTCTTCTTGGGTGAAATCTGGACAGATTCCATGCCTTGGCTGAACGGTCATGAGTACGATTCCGTGATGAATTATCCCCTGCCAGGATGTATCAACGATTTTTTTCACAACCCAAAGCTGACTTTTCAGGATTTCATTTACTCGCTGAATGAATGCCGAACGATGTATCCGGAACAGATAACGAGGGTTTTGTTTAATTTTCTGGATACGCACGACACGCCGCGAGTGGCTGAAATCAGCAAAAGCGTCGATGAACTGATCCAGAAAATCGGCATCATCATGACACTGCCGGGTACACCTTGTATCTATTACGGCACTGAAATCGCCATGAAGGGTATGGAATCTCCTTACAATCGCAGCACAATGCCATGGGATAAGATTGAATCGGGAGCGTATGAAGCTGTCAGACGTCAGATATCCGCCTTGATTCAACTCAGAAATACGCACGATTCCTTTCAGTCAAACGAAATCACATATCTGCCTGACCATGAGCTGCCGCGTCTGCTTCATTATACGAAATCCGATTCCATAGAGGTTATCATCAATGCGGACACTGTTTCGTATAAGTTTAACCGGCAAGGAAAAATTCTCTTCCAAAACGGTTATCAGAACGGAATGTTAAGCGAAAACGGTTTACTGATTATAGAAGTTTAAAATAAAAACATCGCTTTGGATGAACCATCTAAAGCGATGTTTTGTTATACTAATTCCGGATAAAAAGTAGACTTATATTTTGCGAGGATAGTTTTCGCAAGACAAGGCGAAGGACGCGGCAAGGCTGACGCCTTGCAAGAACGACAACGCAGTCTTGCGGAAAATATACCGCAAAGATTGTCTACTTTTTATTTGGTATTAGTATTAATTGACTTTCACTTCGCAGGTGTCTGTCTTGCCGTTGTGAGTCGTTGCCGTAATCAACACGCCGCCGGAAGTCTTTGCTGTAATTTCACCGGTTGACGGGTCAACCTTGCAGACATTCGGATCGCTGGATTTGAATTCAACGCCTGCCATGCCGTTTTCAAGATTGTAGGTCAGGAGTCGTGTTTCACCGACCTCCAGCATCAGGCTAACGGCATCCAGCCGGATAGCGTCCGCCGCATTGCTGACAGTAATATGACAGCTGGCGCTCAGTCCGTTATAGGTGCTGACCGTAACGGTTGCGCTTCCCTTGGTGACGGCAAAGAGGTTGCCCTTCTGGTCGGTTCGTATCACGCTCTCGTCGCTGGAAGCAAAACGCAGCGCTGACGCGGATTCCTCCGGAATCGTTGCATTCAGCTTGACGCGCTGTCCCACGCCGATATGTAAATCCGTTTTATCCAGCCGCACATAGCTCGGCGCCTTTTTGACAATGACGTTGCAGCTTGCCGGAATATCGTTGTACGTCTTGACCGCGACAGTCGCTGTGCCAAGGGCTTTTGCCGTAACCAGTCCTCCGGCGCGTTCGACGCTGACAACGTTCTCGTTGTTGGAAGAATAGTAGGTTCTTGCCGAAGCGGAGCCTTCGGTGATGGTGCAGTTCAAATCGAATTGCTCACCGATACCGAGCGTCAGCATATTGCGATTCAACGCGATGCTCTCCGGCTTATTTTTTACCATGACGGAGCAGGTGGCGCTGAGACCGTTGCCGGAGCGTACAGTAACCTCTGCCCTTCCCTTTCCGACAGCCTTGATTGTGCCGTCTGAGGCAGCCTCAACGACATCCGTATCGCTGCTTGACCAGAGATAGCAAGTCTTCGCCGTTGCCGGAGCAGCACTGACAGTCAGCGGATAGCTTTCGCCGAGTCCCAGCGTAAGCTCGTTGGTATTGAGCGTAACAGAAGAAACCTCTGCTGCAGCGTTGAAGTTGTTTCCTGCGGACAGCTTTGCGTTTTTCGCCGCGAAAACAGGCTTGTACTTATACTCACGGATTGTATTGTTCGCAACCTGTCCGATGGTTGAACCGGACATTGCCGATACGCCGCAATCGTTTGTACCGGAGATATAGTTGCCTGTTACTTCATTTGTTTTGCTGCCGTTATTCAACTGAATGGCGTCTGCTGTTGAATTGGCTACACGGCAATCCTGAACCGTCAGTGCCATTGACTTGTCCAGATAAATGCCGCTGTATTTGCTTCCTTCAATATCACATTCCTTGACGGTTGTGACAACGGAATCATTGATAACCGAGATTCCGTGATACTTATCATCATTGAACTCATATTTACCGCAGCGGACATAGTTGTTGCTGATTTCCGCCATACTGGTATCACTGAGCTTAATGCCATTGCCCTTGGATTCAATCGAATTGCCGCTGATACGAACGCCGGTCATGTAGTAATCGCCTGCCGGAATACCACCGCTGCCGTCCTCATTGACAGGAACCGCTGAGGTGAATTTTTTGCCCGTCAGCGCTATCGCTGCACTTTCATAATCCGCGTAAATATCCTCAACGTTTCCGCAGCCGGTAATCTTGTTGTCATCTATGACGATATTGGAACAGATGGCTCTTTGATAATTCTCGGGAATATCGGTTTTGGTTTCGCCTTCCTTGGCAAGTACACTGGAACGGAAAATACCGCTGCCTTGTTCAAATGATGCGTACAAGGCAATACCGCGCGGTGTATTCTCGATAGTATTTCCGCTTATGGTGCAGTTTTTCCAGTTAAGGCCTTGGATTGCAACACTGCCCAGATTGGAAAAGGTGTTATTACGGATAGTGATGTTATCAAACGGCGCGTTCAATATCGCCGTATGACTGCCGATTCCACGCGGCACATCTGAAAAGGAGCAATTCTCAATCAGGACGCGCTTCATAGGCAAGGCTTCGGAACGGCATTGGACAATATGTCCGTTTTTGAGAATATCCAGCTGGATAACCTCGTAGCCGACACCATCCTTGTCCAAAAGCTGGTTCTCGAAATGACAGCCCTGTACTTTGAAGCCGTCAACGCCGGCAATTTCCATCATATGGGCATTATGGACATTCTTCATCTCACAGTTGCGCAGGGTGAAATTCTTGGCGTGCGCTACCTTGAGCATCGTGTTGGAGGTACCGCCGCCGTCAAAGGTGCCGCCTTCAATGGTGATGTTGGAATGCGCGTCATAACCGGTTGAGCCGACGCTGGCGGTGTCATACTCGCCTGTGCGAAGCATATTGGAACCGGCGTTTCCGTTACGCACAAGCGTAACATCGTTGAGCACAAGATAAGTGTTGCTGTAAATATGCAGCGCTCTGGAAAGCTCATAGGTGCCCGGTTCAATGGTGACCTTGTAAACATTATCAGCGCTTGCGGCATAACGCGCTGTATCCAGCGCCGACTGGATAACATGATACGCGCCCATGTCCCGTATCTGAGACGCGCGTACAACCAATTCGGTATTCCTGTTGCCGCTGCTGGAATATCCGGCATCCGCAGCATTTGCCGAACCGACGGGAGCAAACGTTAATAATGCGGCTGAGAAGAAGCCTACTGTAATCTTCAAAGCCTTTTTCAATCAATCACCTCCTGTTATTTTTCTTTTAAGGAATGGTGCATTATCTATTCTAGCGGATATTTCCAGAATTGTCAATCCAATTTGCCGTATTTTCACGTTATTTTCACAAACTATTTTTCCAAAGCAGAAAAAACAGGCAGCGGTTTTTGCTGCCTGCATTCTTGCAATATTGCTTATTCTGCCTCATTCATCCGTTTGGTAAGCTCACGCAGTGTGATTTCGTAGCCGTTTTGCTGAAGCGGATTAACCGCGGGGACATTTTTTGTCAGAAGTGAGGTAATATATGTCAGAAACTCCGGATTCTTCATCAAAACCGGACCGGTCAGGTGTGTGCCGAACAGATTCTTCATTCGCACCCCTTCATGCCGGTAACCCGTCTGATTTCCAAAGCCCATTTTTACGCTAAACAGTGGGTTGGTTACGCCGGAAATCGTGCTGCATTTATTGATAAATCCCACAAGCGGCTTCTCCAGAAAATCAGCAGACAGGATGGCGTCCGTTGTGTTTCGGGTTTTGTTCTGTTCTGTGACGGTAAAATCCATCAAACCTAAGCCTGAATATGTTTTGCCGCTGCAGTCTGTCAGTGTTTTACCCAGCATCTCAAAGGAATTGCCGGTCATCAGCACCGGTTTTCCGCTTTCGATAAAGCTGCGCAACTCGCCGGCATGAAGGCGGAAATCCTCCAGTACCACCTTCTGATTGCGCTCTGTACCGGAACCGATATAGATAAATTCATAGTCTTGGAGTTTGACGGAATCACCGATGGTCTTTTTTTCAAGTACAACCTCTTCTCCGGCACGCGTGAGCATATCCTGCAATGCTAATACATTGGCATATTCGCCGTATAGATTCATGATGTCATGGTAGTAATGCAAAATCTTCATTAAGCATCCTCCTTTACCTTGGCGAGAAACTTGCCTTTATCCGAGAAGCAGGTAATCGCATAGATATATTCGCTTCTGTCATTGTTCATGTAGTCAACAGCATTCTCAATCTCCTCAAAGGATTTGATTTTATCCTGCGGAATACCGCTGTACTGAAAACGAAGCGCCAAATCGTTGACATATTTGCCTGCAAGTATGATTTCATGAATGTTATCGTTATTCAGCATTTCAAAGTCGATATCCCAAAGCCACGATACGTCGCTTGTGAAATACTTGCGGCTGACAGCGTCAACAATAAACATGACGTCACAGCCCTGTTCATACGCGGACGCGACGCGGATGCTCTGGTCATAGGAAATACTGTTCTCATGCTTGGAGGTAAGCAGCGTACCCTTGCGGTTCCCAAGTGTAAAGGTGATGACTCTGCCGTTTTTCAGGACATAATCATTCATATCGGATGCGACTTTGCCGCCGTCTATGCCGACAATCCGCGCTACCGTATAGGCAGACAGGATATTGTAGATGTTATACAGGGATTTCAGCGCAAGAGAGATGGTATATCTGCCGTCAATTTCCATGGTCCCTGCCGCAAGATCGACTGCCGTGATGGTGTAAGCGGTATCGTGACGGTGATAGCCGCAGGACGTGCAGGCGTAATGACCGATATGGTTATAATGGTACGTTGTGTATGTCATCGGCTTTTTGCAGACAGGACAATACGCGCCGTCATTGTAAACGCTGTCAAGCGTCTGCGTATCGGACGAAAGCTTGTCCGCTCCAAAGTATACAACATTCTTTCTCCCCTGCGCAAAACAGGAGACAAGCGGATCGTCCGCGTTCAGAATCAGCTGGGTTTCATCATAAATACTGTCAAGAAGCGCGTCATAAACCCATTCCGGATGACCGTTTCTTGTCAGCTGGTCGCGATACAGATTGGTAATCACGTAATGCGTTGGCTTGATATAACGGAAGGTGTAACGCGCAAAACGCTCGTCGCTTTCTATTAATAGTATGTCACTTTTCACCCTTCCGCCAAGCGTAGCGCTGCCAAGAACCATTGTCGTCACGCCCTCAATCTGATTTGAGCCTTCACGGTTCCAGGAAACAGACTTTCCGTTCTTCTGCAGAATATGCGCTATCATTTCCACGGTAGAGGTTTTGCCGTTACTGCCGGTCACGGCAATAATATACGGCGGCAGCTTCACGCGGCTGAGAATGTCCGGACAGAGCCTGAGCGCAACCTGTCCGGGCAGACTGCTGCCCTTACCAACAAGACCGCCGACAAACCGCAGCAGCTTGCAAATCAGAATCGTCAGAAATACCTTCATATCATCTCTCCGCTTTCGCAATAATATCATTCCTATTATATGCTATCTTATCGTTTTTTTCAAGCATTAAAGCTCACATTGGCAAATCAATCGATTTTTTTCTGAAAAAGTATTGTCTTTTGGATTTATTGTGTGATATGATAAGCTATAACCCTTTTCATAAAACAGCGTCGCAGGACGCATACTATATTTAATCTTTATCAGGAGGTATTATCATGGCAAACAAATACGAAGGAACACAAACCGAAAAGAATCTGGAAGCGGCATTTGCCGGAGAATCCATGGCGCGCAACAAATATACCTACTTCGCTTCAAAAGCAAAGAAGGAAGGGTATGAGCAAATTGCGGCGCTTTTTCTGAAAACAGCCGACAATGAAAAAGAACACGCGAAGATGTGGTTCAAGGAGCTCAACGGTATCGGCAGTACGGCTGAAAACCTCGGCGCCGCCGCAGACGGTGAAAACTACGAGTGGACGGACATGTATGAAGGTTTTGCCAAAACCGCCGAGGAGGAAGGCTTTCCTGAGCTTGCGGCAAAATTCAGACTGGTGGCGGCAATCGAAAAGCATCATGAAGAAAGATACCGCACTTTGCTGAAGAATGTTGAAACCGCACAGGTGTTTGAAAAGAGCGAGATCAAGGTCTGGGAGTGCCGCAACTGCGGTCATATTATTGTCGGTACCAAGGCGCCGGAAATTTGTCCTACCTGCAACCATCCCCAGAGCTATTTTGAAGTTCATGCAGAGAATTATTGATTTTTGCTGATAATGAAACGCCTATGCAAACTATACTATTAGAAAAGGCGGCTCGAACGAGCCGCCTTCCTCTATGCGTGTATTATTCCGCTGGCTCCCACTTGCATCTAACCGGAGACACAATACTGCCGTCTTTTTTCATGGCCGCCATCGTTTTGTCGACAGCCTTCCGGTCAAGACCGGTCAGCTCTGCAATTTTACCTGCGTTTAGCGGAACGCCCGCCTCTTTCATTACGTTTAAAATCAATTCTTTTTCGTTCATTGGTTTCCTCCTGATAATTCAATTTATTTTTTTCAAAGCCGGTTCGTCCGATCGGGCAAACCGGCTTTTTTGCTCACTTTTTCTTCGTCAGCTTTCCAATACTGTAAATTGCCAGCGCGATGGCAAAGACGATTCCCACAACCGCAATCAGCGGCATGCCGCCTGCTGTCTTGGGTTGCAAATCGACGCTTGCGAGAATGCAGGGACCCGGTAAAGAGGACACACGCAAGCACGCGCATGATATCGTTTCTGTAGACAAGCGCGGCGATACCGACTAAGCCTAGAATCAGTGCGCCTGTAAATTTCAGATATTCCATCAGCGATTTTTTGCCCGATAAAAAGTTCAGAATCAGCACAATCGCGATTATCACCAGCGCGTAACCAAACGCGAGCGTCAGCGCCGGTATGTAAGCCTGCGGACAGACGATAATAACCGCTCCGAGAAATAGCAGCAAAATGGCGGAAAGAATGGAATTCCTTTTCAGTTTGTCCAACGATTCAAATAGCATAATTACCTCCTGCTTCTGGAAAACCACTTAGTTTATTATTTATTTTAACACAAATCACAGAAATTGTCATCATCATTTTGATGATTTATTGACGAAATTTTTTTTGTGTGGTAAAATACAAAAGAAATGTTGTCATAATCTGACAGCAAAAAAATATTCGGTAAACTTTACAGAAACGGAGGAAAACCGCAAAATGATGATTGGCAATAATAAAAAACACGAGCTGAGCGAATCCGCTCATGCTAAATTAAAAGGTCTTGTTGAACAGTCCGTTGAAAAAGCGCTTGAAAAAAAGATTCAGAAGGAAATGAAGAAGGTCACCAGAGCTCTTACCATCAAATTCATTGTTTCCGGTGTGGCATTGGCCGGCGCATTTGTGCTTGTCAACAATGCAGATAAAATCGTAAATCTGCTGACAAAATCAAAAAAGTAAAAACAAAAGACCGCAGTTCCGGTTATTTCCAGAAACTGCGGTTTTTTTATGTCGATTTTTTGCGTTCCTCTAACCCCAGTCACCTTACAGTCACCTTGACAATGTAGGATAATCCTGTAAAATAAAGCTATGGAGGTTCCTATGGAAATACTACGCACTGAAAACTTATGTAAAACCTACGGCACGGGAGAGAACGCTGTCCGTGCGGTGGATAACGTCAGTCTTAGCGTTGAAAAGGGCGAATTTGTCGCGATTGTCGGCGCAAGCGGAAGCGGCAAAAGCACGCTGATGCACCTGATCGGCGGCGTTGACCGTCCGACAGGCGGCAAAATTTTTGTGGACGGTCAGGACATCTGCGCGATGAATGAGGACAAGCTGGCTATTTTCCGCCGCCGTCAGATTGGCATTGTCTATCAGTTTTACAACCTGATCCCGATCCTGACCGCCGAGGAAAACATTCTTCTGCCGTGGAATCTGGACGGCAGAGCGAAGGACGAAAACCGCCTGAATGAGCTGCTCAACGCGCTGAATATATCTGACAAGCGCAAAAGCCTGCCGAATGAGCTTTCCGGCGGTCAGCAGCAGCGTGTCAGCATTGCGAGAGCGATGATTAACCACCCGGCGCTGCTGCTCTGCGACGAGCCGACCGGCAACCTTGACAGCAAGGCGACCGAGGATATTATGCACATTCTCAGGCTCGCCAACCAGACCTATCACCAGACCATCATTATGATTACGCACAACCTTGAAATCGCCAAGGACGCCGGCCGCATCATCCGGATTCAAGACGGCAAGGTCGAGGAGGTGTGAGTATGTCCACCATGCAAAAGCTCACGCTGCTCAACCTCAAACGCAACCGCGTGCGCACAATCGTGACCATTATCGGCATTATCCTCTCTACCGCGCTGATGACGGTCGTGACCGGCGTTGTCAGCAGCGGCAGACAAACGCTGCTCGACACGGCAATCAACCAAAGCGGCGACTGGACAATCGAGCTGACCGGCGCGTTTAACGATAACACCGCGAACAATCTGAGCCAACACCGCGGCGTGCAGGCTGTCTATGAACAAACGCCTATCGGCATGGCGAAATTTGACAGCAAATCCGCCTACAAGCCCTTTGTCAAGCTGATCGGCATGAGCGAAAACAGCTTTGAGAACTGCCACCGCTGCACACTTGCCGAGGGTCATTATCCGAAAAACGAGGACGAAATCCTGCTCACGCCGCAGTTTGTGAAATTCGCAAGCAAAACCTATCACACGGGCGACAAAATCACGCTCGACGTCGGTGGGCGCTGGGCGAAAAACGGCGTGGATAAAAACAATCTGCCTGCATACCACACCATTGAATGGTTTCAGACCTATCTTGGCGAGCACAGTAATTACGAGCCGGAGAATGAGGAATTTATCACGGAATTTACCAAAACCTACACGGTATCGGGAATCCTGCAAACCGCTGAGGGAGCTTTGAAATCCGATTCTGTCACCAACGCGATCAAGTTGTTTACCGGCTTGACCTATAATCAAACGCAGCGTTCGGCAACCTATGCCGACACCGCCGTTATGCAGATTCGTCTGAATGACAACAGAGAAACGGCGTATATTCGCGTTCTCTCTGAGCTGACAGGGCTGAGTGAAGAGGAAGTACAGCAATATTTTGACGGCGAGCCCGATGATATGGATGCGATTCTCGAAAAGCTGTCGCACAACCGCTTCGGCATTGCGGAATTTACCTACAATTATAATCTCCTCCGCTTCCGCGCCTTTGCCGTCAGCGAGCAGACGATGAACATTCTGATTGGCATTGCGATTGTCGTCATGACGATTATTATTCTGGCAAGCGTGTTCATTATCCGCAACAGCTTTGCTATTTCCATTACCGAGAAGACACGGCTTTACGGCATGCTCAGCTCCGTCGGCGCAACGCCGCGGCAAATCCGCCGCAACGTGCTCTTTGAGGGCTTCGTGCTCGGCGCGATTGGTATTCCGCTCGGCGTCGGCTTGGGAATCGGCGTGACCGCGTTGCTGACGGTGATATGCAACGCTCTACTGAGTGAAGGACTCAACGGCAACCTCATTGCTTTTTGCGTTTCTTGGCTGGGCGTGGCGATTGCGGTCGTGTTTTCCGCGCTGACCATCTTTTTCTCCGTCATCTTCACGGCAATCCGCGCTTCCAGAATCGCGCCTGTGGACGCGATTCGCGGCAACAAGGACTTTAAAAGCGGCAGGAAAAAGGCTTACAAAACGCCGAAGCTCATTGAAAAGCTGTTCGGCGTGGGTGGCAGCATTGCTTATAAGAATTTAAAGCGCAGCCGCAAAAAATACCGCGCGACGGTGGTGTCGATTGTCGCGAGCGCGGCGCTGTTTATCTCCGTCTTTTCGCTTGTCGGCTACACCTTTTCCTACGCCGGCAACTACGCGCAGCCGTCGGAATACAACATGGTGATTGACACCGCCATCTCCGACAATTCCTATAAGGACGCAGCGCAGCTTGTCGATACCATCAAGCGGCTCGACAACATCGAGCGCATGACGGTGAGCTATGAGTCCTACGGCGCGGAGCTGCGGCTGAGCAAAGCCGACATTCCCGAAGAAATGCTGCAGCCGGATATGGAAACCGTTCTCTATGGTAAGGCAACGGATTGGATTGGACGAAAGCGCGTCACCTGTCAGGTTTTTCATCTGATGGCACTTGACGACGACAGCTACAAGGAAATCTGCGCCGCCTGCGGCGTTGACTACGAAACGGCAAAGGACAAGGCGCTCATCAACAATCAAAACGACCTGCTGACCGACGGTGCGCCCGCAAACAAATCGGGAAAGCTGCTGAAAAATCCGGTTGGCACAGAGGTGGAGCTGCTCTATCATTTACAGGTAAACGACACCGACAACTACAACGACTATGTTTTTCCGCTGACTATCATCGGCGACCTCAGCACCATTGAGGGCGTGGACAATTACAACGAAACCGGCATTTTCTATTCCGGCACCGTTCTGGTTAGTCTTGACTGGATGGAGAAAAACCTGCCTGCCGACCTCTACACAATTGACGCTGACGCCCTCGTTCAATCCTCCGATCCCGACCAGACAGAACAGGACGTCAGCGACCTGTTGGGCGGCGCGGTGATGGTGACCAATTATGATCTGCAGGCGCGCCTGATGAATGCCATTACCTTGGTAATCCAAATTTTTGTCTACGGCTTCATTCTCGTTATTTCGTTAATTGGCATGACCAATATCTTCAACACCATTTCGACCAATATGAGATTACGCGCGAGAGAGTTCGCCTCCCTGCGCTCCATCGGCATGACAAAGCGCGAGTTCAACCGCATGATCCGGCTGGAAAGCGTATTCTACTCCGTCAAATCGCTGCTGATTGGCATACCGCTCGGCTTACTCGGCGGCTGGGTGATTAAGCTGATTTACAGTCAGTCCCGCGATATCCCCTATCAGTTCCCGTGGCTGGCGATTTTGATTTCCATTGCCGCCGTCGGTCTGGTGGTGTGGGGAATTATGCGCTATTCGATTGCCAAGGTGCGCAGGCAAAACATCATTGAAACCATAAGGAATGAGAATATATGACAATTCTGCTGATTGAGGATAACAAGGCTATTGCCAAGGGGCTTGCGTTTTCATTGGAAAGCGCCGGCTATGAAACGGATATCTGCCATTGCTGCGAGGAGGCTTACCTGAAAATCGGCGGCATTTACGCGGTCATCATCCTTGACATTTCACTGCCCGACGGAAACGGTTTTGAATTATACCGGGACATTCGCCGCGTGAATCAAGCGCCGGTCATCTTCCTGACCGCACTTGACGACGAGGACAGCGTTGTGAAGGGCTTTGACCTCGGCGCGGAGGATTACATCACCAAGCCGTTTTCCACGCGCGAGTTAATCGCCCGCGTCAAGCGCCTGACGCGCAAGAGCGAGAGCACCGTCACCGTTGGCGCAATCACCCTTGACCTCGATAAGCAGGCGGTTTTCAGGGACGGCGAAAAGGTCGAACTGACCGCGCTCGAATACCGCGTTTGCTCCCTTCTCATGCAGAATCACGGCGCGGTTGTTACGCGCGAAATGATACTTGAAAGAATTTGGGATATCGCCGGCAACTATGTCAACGACAACACGCTGTCGGTGTATATCCGCCGCATACGGCAAAAGCTCGGCACCGACCAGATCAAAACCGTCAAGGGCGCAGGCTACAGAATGGAGGACGTATGAAAACAGAAAAACGGTTTGTCATTGCATTTGCGGCAGTCGCCGCCGCCTGCTGCGCGTTGTGTGTTTTATGCTCCGTTCTGTCGCTGCATCATCTGCGCCAAAACAATAACGCTGCCGTCACGCAGTTAATCGCCAATCTGCGCGCGCATGAACCGGAGATTACCGACACGGAGATTATGCAAATCATTAACGCAGAAGAAAACACACTCGACGCCGAAAAAATGCTGCGCTCCTTCGGCATTTCGGAGGACGACTGGACGGTGAAAAGCAGCAGGGCGGACAGCGCAAGGGTTGTGGCTGCTTCCTCTGCTGTTTGCCTGCTCTGCAGTGTTTCCTGCATTGGCGTATTCGCGCTTTACAAGCGCCGTCAGCGCAAACGGCTGGACAAGCTTATCTGTTATCTCGCCGCCGTCAATGGCGGAAACTATGATTTGGATTTGGACAGCAACAGCGAAAACGCTGACTCGCGCCTGCAAAACGAGATTTACAAAACCACCGTCACCCTGCGCGAAGCGGCGCAGCAATCGGCAGACAGCCGCGAACAACTCAAAACCGCGCTCTCCGATATTTCCCACCAACTCAAAACGCCGCTGACCTCTATCATCATCACCACGGAAAATCTGCTCGACAACCCCGCTTTGCCGCCTGATTTGCGTCAGGAATTTCTCCGCGATATCTACCACTCCTCAAGCCACATCAGCTTTCTGGTGCAGTCGCTTCTGACGCTTTCCAAGCTCGACGCGGATTCGATTACCCTCAAACGAAAGCAGGAACCGCTCAGTGAAATCTTCTTCGAAGTCACGCAAAATATCGCTGTGTCAGCCGAGTTGAAGGATGTTTCTGTCACCGCATCCGACAATTCCGTTACCCTTCCCTGTGACAAAAAGTGGCTCTGCGAAGCCCTTTCCAATATCGTCAAAAACTGCGTGGAGCACACAGACAACGGCGGAGAAATCAGACTTACCGCCGGAACCAATCCCCTTTACACCACCATCACCGTTTCCGACAACGGACAGGGCATTGCGCCCGAGGATTTGCCGCATATCTTCGAGCGCTTCTACCGTGGCAAAAACGCCGACGACGACAGCGTGGGCATCGGTCTTGCCCTTTCCAAAGCGATTATCGAAAAAGCCGGAGGCACTATACGCGCTGATTCGGAGCCGGGGAAAGGCAGCAGCTTTACAATAAAGTTTTTTAATAGCAAGCAATAACATAACCCCTGCTGCATTTTTGGCAACAGGGGTTATGTTATGACCATTGGAACCGGTTGATTATTGTATAATGACTTCACGAATAGGATTTGATACATCATATTCCGCCAAAAACATTTGCAAATTGGTCGCGTCAGAAATGTCCAGTACACCGTCTTGGTTTGTATCGGCTGCCTGTAAAGAAAGTCCCATTATGCTTTCCAATTCCACTAAATGACACTGAATCGAGGTTACATCATTAATATTGACAACAGCGTCGCCGTTTGCGTCTCCAAGTATAAACATGTCCGCGTCCGTGACAACATAGGCGATTTTGTTTTCTTCGGCATACTGTCTTGCGAAGCTGTCCTTGGTGCAATTAATAACGACATTTTCACAGCCGTCAAACGCATTGCCGGCAATTGACTCTACCGTATCGGGAATGGTAACCGACGAAAGCTGAGAACAGCCCATAAATGCCCTGTCCCCTATTGCTGTGACGGAATTGGGAATTTCGACCCGCTGTAACGCGGTGCAGTCGTAAAAGCACTGCGACGGGATGGTGGTAATTCCTTCGCGGAGAATCAATTCGTTCAGCGATGTGCAGTTTTGAAACGAGCCAAAGGACAATTCCTCTATCCACGGGGGAATTTCAATCGAACGAAGACCTTTGCAGCCGTAAAAGGCGTTAGCGCCAATTTTTTTCAGCTTGTCCGCGCTGTTGAAGGATACCGTCATCAAGACTTCATCACCGAAAAAAGCATAGTCATCAATCAGCGCAACATCGGCTCCCATCAGCCTTTGCGGAATTACTACATCAGCAAAGCGGTCGTCGTAGCCGTGAATCACCGCTTCTCCTTGGGAGTTGATGTCAAATGCAAAGCCCTGCAAAACGATGTAGTTGTCCGCAGAGAACGCCGGGAACACGGAGAGAACCGGCAACATCATGATAAGAATGATAGCTGTCGCTATTGTTACAATCAGCTTGGTCGTACGCTTATCCTTGATTGCACTCATTCATCATCGCCCCAATCATCGCCGTCGTCTATGTAGCTGCTGTAGTATTCAGGACCGCTTGCCAGAACAACGGTTTGCAGGTTCAGAAAAACACGTGTCAGTTCCGGACTGCTATATTCTTTTTTCACCGGAACTCACCTCGCTGCTTTTGACAATATAAGCTGTTGCTTTTAGCAAATAACCTGCGTTTGTATAAATCTTTTTTTCGCCTTCAAATTTAAACGTGTTACGGTAGCTTTTTGCTGTATTGCACACGGTTGTAATTTGTCGGCGTCGCGTTGAAAAATCCGTCGAAGGGCTACATAAACAAAAGGCAAATAAATATCACCGTACTTATTTATCCGCGTTTTCTCCCTATTATCGCCCATTAAACTATACAACTATGTATATAATATCACAATTAGAATATTTTGCAAATTTCGTGCAGGGAAATCTGCGGATAAATTTGGTAATTATGACTAAGATTCGCGATCTATTCTAAATCTCTATCTATAAAATTTCCGTCAAGGCAACACATCAGGAATGCTTTTTAGTAGTGATATTTTGTGACAATTGCTGATTTTAAATAAAAAATAAACAAATCTAAAACTTTGTTTGATTAAACCGAAAATATCATCATTTTTGAGCAATTGCTTCTGCCTCAATCCTGCGCTTTTGGGATTGCTGTCGCGCACGGAGAAGCAGAAAAACACCCTTTACTTTGTTTGTCGCATTTTTTGAATGGCGATGCCGTAATAGCGACAAAAAGCATTGACAAACGAACAGTGCCGGCATAGAGCGCAACCGCACCAATGCCTTCGGTAACGTTCAGCCGCTGGTATTTTCCGAAAACGACGAGGTTTGCCTGAACATCGGCTGGAAGCCCCACCATGTGGAAAAGGGCTATGACCTTAACGACAACATCATCACCGCCACCTCATTTGCCATGTGGGGCAACAATGTTACCCCGGCAACTGATTTGCCCGATGAAATTATGAAGGTGCTCGCGTGGGACATCACCGAGAAAAACCTCGGCGCACTCTGCAGCGCTTCCGTTGAGGATAACGCCAACACCGGCAGCGCTAACTGCGGTCAGCCCATCAGTACTGACTCTCAGCCGGTAACCGAGACACCAACGGAGGCTCCTACGCAGGCACCAACGCAGGCGCCGACTCAAGCTCCGGCTAACACCGTCACTCTTAACGCATCCAAAACCTCCACCGGTGAAGAGGTATGGTATGCCTGGACATGGAATAACACCTCCGACGGCGTATGGCTAAAAGGCAATGGTTACAGCGCTTCGTCCGTGACCTTCTCCGGCTGCAAGAGCAATATCATCTTTGTCAGAATGAACACCTCCGGCAGCAATGTACCGAGCTGGGACGCGGCATGGAACCAGACAAATGATTGAGTCACCAACGTTGGCAAAACCTTTGTGACATCCGAATGGAACGATAAATACATGCTTGGTTCCTGGAGCTGATATATCGTCAGCACTTAATGACCATACCATCAAACGCAAATCAAGTCATCAAAAAAGCCGAAATTCAGTTAAACTGGATTTCGGTTTTTTGAATATTCAAGAAAATTTGAAACTATAATTTATTTGATTGCCGTGTGCCCTCTGAGAAAAAAGACAAAATGTAATTGTTCTTCTCTTGACAACGTCTGTCAATCAGGTATAATGAAATAAAAAAACGTAAAAAACGAAAGGAGTTTTTGCATGAAAAAACTATTTGGCGGAATCAACCTCACATGGCCGAAGCTCATTATCGCGGCAGTCGCCGCTGGCGTGTTCACGGCGGTGATGGCACTGATTCCCGCGCTGCTGCGCACGTCCTTCATCGCGATTACAGTTTCCTTTGAAATCTGGATTTTATTTGGAATCCTCATTATCATGAACAGCAAGTCAAATCTTGATTCCGCGCTGAAATGCTTTGTCTTTTTCTTAATCAGCCAACCGCTGGTGTACCTCATTCAAGTGCCGTTTTCGGAAATGGGTTGGGGATTATTCTCCTATTACAGATTCTGGTTTATCTGGACGCTTTTATGCTTCCCGATGGGCTTTGTCGGCTACTTTATGAAAAAAGACAAGTGGTGGGGCTATCTCATTCTTTTGCCGATGATTTTGCTGACGGGGTATTCGCTGTTGGGGTATTTTTCCGATTTTCAGTTTTCAGCGCCCCGGTATATTTTAATCGTTTTGTTCTGTGCCGCCGCCATGATTCTGTATCCCGTGTTTATTTTCCGGAATAAAATCATCAGAATTGTCGGCGCTGCTGTCGGCACGGTCGGCGTTATTGCGATTATCACCATCTGCCTGTTCAATCCTCCGGTTTACAGCATTGACCTTTTCAACGTTGGGGATGACAAAGGTCTTTCTCCCTCCTACAATGTGACCTTGGAGGATAGCAGCTACGGAGATGCGGAAATCAGATATATTGACGACCTTGAAAGCTACGCCGTTCATGTTGACTTCAAAAAAGCAGGTCACACTAAGCTCATTCTAAAAACGCCCGACGGTGCCAAGAAAGAATACGCGATAGACGTTGAGAGAAACACCTATAACATAACAGAGAGTACATAATACTAAACGTGACTTGTCTAAGCATAAGAAAAGGCGCTGTTGTACGATGGCAACAGCGCTTAATTTTCGGATTCGGTTTTCTTTTCTTCCTTCAGCTTGACCTCTGCGGCAAAGCCCTCAGCAACACGCTGAGGGCTTGTTTAAGCATAATTCTTATTCTTCTGTTAATGGCGACGGCTATTTTGCGGATGCAGCTTGGATTTGTGCCGACGTTTTCGGCTATTTTACCAAGGACATGGGCGTTTCGGCACCGGATATCAATATCAGCATATGGATTGCCGATGAAAATTCCGTATCCATTAGTTTGTCCTTTCGTAAGAGATGATATAGTGCGTGTTCCCGGGTAAAGCAAGCTGCGGCTCAAGCTCCGCAAAACGTCCGCTGTGACTGTTTTCCTTTTCGGTCAAATCAAAGTGTGACAGCGCTATTCCGATATCTACCTTCTGTATGTCGCCGAGCGGACTGTCCTTCAACGTTTTGTACTCGTAGAAATGAACTGTGTTGTCAATAACTACCGCTCTCCACGGCTGTTTGTTACCCGCGAACGGCGCAAGGCGCGCCATCTGCAGCGAGTCTGAAAATGTGTTGCCTTTTAGGGCGATGTCGGTAACGGAACAAATGTGTTTTTTTAGTCGGAAGGTTTTTCGCCTTCCGACTTTGTATATATAGTGGCTTAGTTATGCGGAGACGTCCATGTTTTCTGTGCTTTCGCTCTGCATATCGGCTAACTCGTCAGTCGTGATTCCTAACGCAGCAGCGGCGTGCTCACGACGCGTCATTTGGTACTTGTAGAAAATCATGACAGGGTTTCCGGCTTCTTTGGAGTACTTGGTCGGCTTTTCGTAGACATCCACGCGCTGAATGAAAGCATAGAGCAGTTCGGGCGTCAGCTCGGGCATCTCAATATATTTCTTTGCTTTGTCCACAAAATCCTTGATTGCCTGCTGCTGTTGTGAGAAGAGGGAAACGTCGTTTTTCAGTTCCATCAGCTTCTGTTTCAACTCAGCTAACTCGTTCTCATAGCCGACCACCATCTCGTCGTAGCGCTCGGGAGTGATACGTCCGACTACTCTGTCCTCGTAGAGACAGCGGATAATGCTGTCTAACTTTTTCAGCCGTGACTCAATTTCATTTTGCTGCTTGACAGCTTCTTTTTCGATTTTAGCGGCTTCGGCTTTGCCTTTTTGCGTGGCTAACTCATAGAATTTGTCCGGCTCGCTCCGCGTGAAGGCGGTAACCTTTCTGAGGTTGCCAAGGACGATTTGCTCAATGGCGTTTGCTTTGATTCGGTGAATCGTACACAGATGACCCGACCGCTGATACGCTCCGCATTGATAGTAATTATCCTCGGGCTTGATGCCTTTTCCTCTGTGAAGATACATCCGCCGTCCGCAGTCACCGCAGTAAAGGTAACCGCAGAACTTATCTACCTCTCCGAATTTATCAGGGCGTTTGCGTCCCTCAAAATGCTTTTGCACGGTATCAAACAGCGCGCGCGAGACAATAGCTTCGTGAGTATCCTTGAATATCAGCACCTTGCTCGGGTCGTTTTTGAGCGTCTTTTTCAACTTATTTGACTTGGTGTAGGTCTTGAAGTTGACCGTGTCACCACAGTAGGTCTGGTTACTCAGAATCAAACGAATCGTTCTCTCCGCCCAGAGATATGGGTCGCCAGGCTTCGGTTTACCGGAGCGGTTACCTGTTTTCTTGAACAGATACATGCCGGGCGAGAGTATCTTTTCGGCATAAAGGGTATTCGCAATCTTAACGATTCCCTTGCCCTCGGCGCACATCTCATAGATTCTTTTTACCACCGCGGCGGCTTCGGGGTCGACGATAAGCCACGGCGCTTCTTTCTGATTGCCCTTGTACTCAGGGTTCTTGATGTAACCGTAGGGTGGCGTTGTGCTGACAGGCTCGCCGCGCTCTCCCTTCGCTTTCTGTACCGCGCGGATTTTCTTGGATGTATCGGCGGCATAGAAGTCATTGAAGTAGTTGCGGATGCCCGACATCTCGTTGAGACCGTTGATTGTATCCACGCCGTCATTCACGGCGATAAAGCGCACATCATATTGCGGAAACACCAGCTCCATCATCGCGTCGGTTTCGAGATGGTCGCGCCCGAGACGGGATTGGTCTTTGACAATGATCGTCCCAATCTTTCCGGCTTCCATGTCTTTTTTCATCTGAACATACGCGGGGCGGGTGTTGTTGGTGCCGCTAAAGCCATCGTCAACGTAGAATTTACAGTTGTGAAGTCCCAACATATCTGCGTGCTTTTGGAGAATAATTTTTTGATTGGTTATGGAGTTTGATTCACCGGCTTGCAAGTCCTCCTGAGAGAGACGGCAGTAAAGCGCGGTGATTAAATTGTTATTGTATTCGGCAGCGTTCAATTTTTCTTTCCTTTCCGAGCAGGTTTGCTCTGTCACACCGAATAGGATACGACTACATCATACCCTATTTCAGTATGAAATTCCAGACCTTTTTTCATTTTCCTGCTACTAATTTTTTCAGTTCTTCCGTTGCTGTCAGCAGCTGACTGCAGAGCCTTCCGAAAGGAATCGCTGCGACTACGGGATAACCTGTCCCGTCAATTTCAACGCGCGAGCCGAAGTAGGCGTAGCGAATACCGCTTGGGAGAGTGTTTTCTCTTTCTTCTGTTGTATATGATTTTTCTTTCATATTCTTTTCTCCGATTACATACCTCCCAGAGTGTTCTTATGCTCGTGGCGCGGTTTTTTCGTTGTAGTACAATCTTCGGTGTGGGTATCGTTGTCGAGTATATTCATCATGTCCGCAGCCAGGTATGCCGTATCAGTTCCCAGATGATTAAGAGAATCGTTGGGATAAACGAAACCGCTGTCATTTTCTTCAAGTGACTGTTCATCTGTTCCTCTGCCGAGTAGAGCTTCTTCGAGAATTCCTCGCTCGTTTTCCCAGCCTGTGATTGGAAGCTCTCCACTGAAGTTGAGGTCGCCGCTTGAATCTGCTCCGCTTGTTTCTGAAGTGTATTCTGAAACTCCGTCAAAGCTTGTTCGGTCTGATTGGCGTTCTCCTGAAGGACGTCGATTTGCTGATTCATAAAATCCATCATCTGTTCCTTTGTCGCCAACGTTTCCATCGTGTTCATCATTGTACTGAGCATCTCTATCTGCGTCTGTTGAGACTGGATCAGCACCCGCCAGTTCTTCTCCGTTATCGAAACGTAGGTTTCGGTTTGAGCCGCCTGTGCTAAATTCATCTTCGCCTGAGCCTTCAATTCGCTCGGTGATTTTCTCCCTGATTCTGAACTCATTTATCATAGCCTCCTTCAAATATTTTTCCTCGTGAAGTTTGTTATCCCTGCACTTCATTCCGTTTGGGCAAGTGTAGGTGATATATTTTCGGGCGTCACTCCATTTTACTTTGTATCCTTCCATCTCCATCAGCCGAATGAAATGTTCGCGGCTGACAGCGTAGCACATCACCTCATCAATCGCCATCGCTAAACTCAACTTCCAGCTCTGTCCTTTGTCGGCTGCCCTGTACTCTCTCGCGGACATACCTTTTGTTTTGGACGGAGCAGATTCAATTACAGACAATCCGTATTCCAAACAAAGCTTGTCTGATGAATCTCGTAGCCGCTGAATTCCTTTGTTATCGGAATGGTACTTGTAGCCGTTCTCCGCATTCACGGAATTAATAACAAAGTGCGAGTGAATATGATTACTGTCGACGTGCGTAGCTACAAGCACCTCATAGCCCGGGAAGTTTTCTTCGGCGAACCGCAGAGCGATTTCGTGAGCGGTTTCTGGTGTAAGCTGCTCGTCTGGGTGAAAGGATTGGAGCAGATGATAATACATTCGCCCGTCAGCTTTTTTGTAGCGGAGCTTGGTATTCATCATTTCGTTATAGGCTGACTGAGCAACGCAGTTTACTCCTGTGACAAGCTTTCTGCCGTCGTGAACTGTTTTAGCGTTCTTCGCGCAGTAGTTGAGCAGTGCTTTCAGCCCTTGCCGCGTTTGTGTTTTCTGCCGTGATATAAAAATAATAACCGCTATGCCGCCCACCTCTTTCGGTCGAGCAATTCGGTCAGCGTTTGATTGAGCTTGGCGAATTCATCTGTCAGTGGCTGCAGATTCACGTAATCAACCTTACACATATTACAGAGCGTCGTAAGTTGATTGAGATTCCTGCCGATGGCTTTTTGCTTACGAATGACCTCTTCTAAGCCGTCGATAACAAAAATCTGTTTGCCCAAACAGGCTTTTGTAACGTAATCTGTTATTGATAAATTTGCTTTGTTAGCCTTGTGATGAAGCGTTTGTAAATCTTCACCGGAGATTCTGATACTTAGTTTTCTATCCTTCATACTATCCTTTCCGCCGTAACAAAGGGGCGCGGGGACTCCCGCCAAGCCGCATCGACAAGGCGCTGTGCGTCCAGACGAATGCGATGCTTGCCACAGACCGAAGTCTGTGACCTGTGCAATCCAAAACCCTGTTTGTTACTGCTATTTAATAATTCTCGCGTTTTAAACTGCCGTTAAATAAACCGGCGTTACAAACCGTTTTACTTGCGTAAATAAGTGATTGCGGACGACAGGGACGATAAAGACGATATTTTTGAGGGCAGTATAATATCGTACTTATCGTACTTATCGTACCTCGACTGACGGTTCGTAGAAGATGTCAATGACGCGGACGTTGTTTTGCTTGCGGGATTCAAAGCAAACACCGTTTTCTTCTAACTCTGAGCGCCAGCGGTTCATCATTCGCTTGAGAGAATTGGCTTTGATTTCTCTGCCTGTCAATTGATTGTACCGTTCTACGAAATTTGAATTACTACCGCAGAAAGAAGAAATACTCTTCATCATCTCAATCAGATTTTGCATTTCAACCGGCAGTAGCATTTCGGGGTTGTCCGAGCTATCGGAAACAAAATTCCATGTGCAGCTTTCCTTGTCAAATGTCAGTTCAATCTCTCTGTCCTCAATGTCGCGTCCTGAGCAGTACAGCGTAGCATTTGCGGAACAGCGCTTGCTCTTGTCGAGAACAAACATTGTGTCTACACCACCGGCAAGTCCGTTTGTGCCCGACAACATATTGAATGGGTCGCTGTCACCCTGCTTACGAAGATGATGAACAAGAAGAATGGTAATCTTCAATTCTTCCGCGAGCTTTTTGAGAATCTCAATCTCGTTGTAGTCAGAAGCGTAACTGACCTCGCTCCCTGTGTTACGAATCATCTGGAACGTATCAATGACAATCAAAGCCGTCCCCGGATGGTCGGCGACAAAGCTTTTGATTTGTTCTTCAAGCCCTTCACCGATTTTGAAGCTGAATGTTGTAAAGAAAACATTGGGAGCCTCGTTGGTAACGGACAGCAGTCTTTCCTGCAGCCTGCTTGCGGTATCCTCAAGACTGACATAGAGTGTTGTACCTTTCGTAGTAGGAAAGTTCCATATCGTTTCGCCCTTCGCAATACGAACACACCAGTCAAGCATTAACCAAGATTTGCCGACTTTCGGTGCGCCGCCGATGATAGCAAGTCCTTGCGGCAACAAATCTTTAATCACAAATTTTGTCGCGGGCAAGTCCATATCAAGAAGCGTGTTTCCGTCAATGGAGTTGAATGTTTTTCTGATGTCTAAATCAATAATATCGTAATCAGATATATGACTTCACCTCGTTTTTATAAAGTTCAGAACGTTCTTACAATTTTTATTATAGCGAGTCTTGACAAAGTTTCAATAGTTTTGTACAATATAAATCGTACTCAGTTAGATTGTTGATTTGACGCAAAATTTGGATTGTACAAAACGAGGTATCAAAATGGATTTAAGAAATTATCAGTTATCTGAATATGAAGAGTATTTACTGGAACGAACCGGAACAGAGAATGTTGCGTTTACTGATGGTATGGTTTATGTTACATATCATAGGGATAACAACTCGACCGAGCTGATGAAATCTAATGACGATGAATTCATCATGCTTTGCATGAACGCAAAAGAACAGGTATGTTCCTTACAGGAGCACAAAAATGATGATGATTCGGAATGG
>CAMVTS010000028.1 GCA_947170465.1 uncultured Clostridia bacterium | reverse complement strand
CGCCCGCAAGAAAAAGAAGGGCTATGTCGAGGACGAAATCGTCTGGAAGGATTAATCCTTTCCTATATATATTGTATAAACGGGCTGCCGCGCGATGTGCGGCAGCCCCAGTTTGTCGAAAAACTATATTTCAAATGATTATTTTGCATGATAATCGTTTTCTGTAGGGGCGGACCAATGTGTCCGCCCGCAGGAGATGATCAATTTTTCTCACAAAACCGACATTTCATCAATCATAATCGTTTCGGGCGGACACACGGGTCCGCCCCTACATTTATTTTCCGAAAATGTGTTCGCGCTTTTTCTACAGCCTCGGGCTGCCGCGCGATGTGCGGCAGCCGTTTCTTTTGTCTGCTATCGACGAAAACATGAGAATTTTTTCAAAAAAAGCTTGAAAAATGCCGGTTTATCATGTATGATAATAGCGTGTATCTTGCATATTATACAATTGAAATAAGAAGGGATTTGACACCAATGAAAGTTTTAGTTATCAACGCAGGCAGCTCCTCGCTGAAATACCAGCTGATTGACATGACCGACGAGAGCGTGCTTGCCAAGGGCAACTGCGAAAGAATCGGCACAGACGGCGCGTTTATCGGCTTCAAGACTCCCGACGGTCAGAAGATTGAGCGCAAAACCGAGATGAAGAACCACACCCAGGCGTTTCTGGCGGTCAAGGACGCGCTGCTTGACGCGGAGTACGGCGCTGTCAAGGATCTTTCCGAAGTGGCGGCTATCGGTCACAGAGTCGTACAGGGCGGCGCCTACTTTGACCACAGCGTGCTGATTGATGATGACGTTATCGCCAAAATCAAGGAGCTGGCTCCTCTGGCGCCGCTGCACAATCCGGCGCACATTCAGGGTATCGACGCCTGCACCGAGGTATTCGGCAAGGACGTTCCGCAGGTTGTGGTATTCGACACCGCTTTCCATCAGACCATGCCCGAAAAGGCGTATATGTACGCGGTTCCCTATGAGTTTTATGAGAAGTACGGCGTGAGAAAGTACGGCTTCCACGGCACCTCTCACCGCTATGTCAGCGCAAAAATGGCTGAGCTGCTCGGCAAACCGATTGAGGAAACCAAAATCATCACCTGCCACATCGGCAACGGCTCCTCTATCACCGCTGTTGACGGCGGCAAGGTTATCGACACCACCATGGGACTCACTCCCCTCGGCGGCTTCATGATGGGCACCCGTTCCGGCTCCCTCGACCCGTCCGTTGTCACCTTTATCGCCGAGAAGGAGGGTCTGACTGCTTCCGAGATGTCCGACCTGCTCAACAAGAAGTCCGGTCTGCTGGGCGTCTCCGGCGTTTCCTCTGATGACCGCGACGTGACCGCTGCTGAAAAGGAAGGCAATCCGCGCGCGAAGCTCGCTCACGAGATGCTCTACTATCAGATTGCGCAGTATATCGGCAGCTTCTATGTCGCGCTCGGCGGCTGTGACGCGATTGTATTCACCGCCGGTCTCGGCGAGAACCAGCCCGCGCTCAGAGAGGCAGTCTGCAACTACCTCGAGTGCATCGGCGTGAAGCTCGACAAGGAAGCCAACAACAACACCATCCACGGCAGACAGGGCACGCTCACCGCGCCGGATTCCAAAATCCGCGTAGAGCTGATTGCCACCGACGAGGAAATGGTTATCGCCAGAGACACCAGAGACATCGTCGCCGCGCTGTAATTCAATTCAATCCATAACACAGCGGCTCCGGAAATCCGGAGCCGCTCTGCTTGTCGAAAAACTATATTTGCAAAAAATAGAATGGCAAAATATTAGGTTCTGACGTAGGGGCGGACCCATGTGTCCGCCCGAGCTGCGTTTTCCTATCTAACCATATCTGCCGTGGAAACGTACGGTTTCCTATCCCGGGCGCACACGCGGGTGCGCCCCTACGATTTTGTCATACTTTATCCCTGTAAAAAAAGTCAAAACAAAAGATGAGAAGGAACATTTTTATCCAATAGATTATGTAGGGTTCGGTCTTGACCGAACCGTGGACGAATCGCTTACGTTAGACGAATTACCCCGGTTTGGTCAAGACCAAACCCTACATTTTCAGCATATATTTTTACCACCATCGAAAAACAAGCGACCGTTTTTCGACAAACAGACAGCGGCTCCGGAAATCCGGAGCCGCTGTTTGTATATCATATATTCAATTTTCAGTCAATTACAGACCAAGCTTTCCAAAAAAATTGTCCACCGACATCATGTTCAGCTCTTCAACAACCTTTTCGATTGCCTCGAGAGCGTCGTCGGGAAGCTTGTCATAGCCGCCCTTCTCTTTGCCAAACGCCTTGATTTCGTGGACGCGGTCGTTCATTCTCGCCTTGAGCTGCGCAATATAGTCAGAGTCGTTCATATCGGGGACAAAGCCTTCCCACTCCATGATTTCGATGTCGGAGAAGGGACCCCACTTCTTGAATTCCGCCTTACCCTCTACGATGGCTTCGAGAATGCCGAGGGTGTCCTTGGGCTGAACCTTTTTGCCCATAAAGTCGCCGGTGTTGACGATGTAGCAGTCAACGTTCTTCTCTTCAACGAGCTTCTTGAACTTGGCATAGTCGTTTGCGAGCGGATAGGTGCGGAAGGGATTCGCGTAAGGAACCACAACGAGCTTGTTGGGATCTACGCCGGGAGCCAGACGCTCCGCAGAGGAACGCTTGGTCGCGAGGGTTGCACCCATGACGGAAGCCAGAGAAGCGCCCTTGAGCTTGACAACGGGCGGAATGGTTGGATCCTTCATAATCCAGAAAATAGCGTTGACCGGCGCGTCAATCTTGTCAACGCGGTTGGGAGACCAGAGCTTGGACTTGATCGCTCTGCCGTTGCCGTTGCGGATATCCTCGGTGACGATCTGAATCTTGCCGTCCTCGTCGAGGGTAGCGGAGCAGTTCTGAACGGTGAGGAGATACTTATTGTCGGGGCAGCCGGTGGGATAGTCGGCGGTTTTGTCGAAGTAGGTCGGCTCAATCGCGATAGAAGCGCAGGTGTCGGTGTTGATGATGAAGGCGTCGTCGTGGAGCACCTTGATCTCATACTTGCCGCCGTGCTTTGCGTGCGTCAGGGTAGACTTACCGGAGCCGGACAGACCGTAAACGGAAGCAACGTACTTGCTGCCGTCAGCGAGGGTATACTCCTTCTGACCGCCGTGGCAGGAAGCATAGCCGTTGCGGTTGGCAATTGCCCATACCATGGTCAGGGTGCCCTTCTTGTGCTCGCCGAAGTATCTCATGCCGAGAATGCAGGCGCAGTTGGTCTCGGTGTTGAAGTAGCAGAGGGTTTTCTTCGCCGGATCGGACAGGCAGTCGAAGCTGACGCCGGGATTCTCAACGGGAGTCCACTGGGGATCGGAGAAGATATAGATGTCAGGCTCTTTGCCGTCGCCGACGGGCTTGGAAGCCTTGTACATCTTGACATACTCGTCGGACATGTACTGGAAGTTGAGCATCCAGTTGTACATGATATTTTCTTCACCCTCGGGAATGAGCAGGTGAACCTTTACCATAAATTCGGTATCGAGACCGGCATAGCAGGTCGCGTGATAGAGCTTCTTCCAGCGTGCGCTGTAAACGGCGTCCATGACAACCTTGTCAAGCGCTTCGCAGTCAACGCCGGGCTCGCCTGCAATGCGGCGTGCGGTGGCGTATCTGCCGGTGATGGCGCCGTCGTTGAAAAGGAGTACCTTGGCGTCGGCGTCCAGACCGATTTCCTCAGCACGGTAGACGGGCATATCGGTCACGATGGTGCCGGGAGAATTTTTGGCGAGGTTATACGCCTCCTTGAGGGTGTTGACCTTGACAACGTTGTTGCCGTAGAAAGCAGCCTCGATGATGGATCTTGTCTTGGAGAAACCGACCTTGCCTTTGCCGATTTCAGACATGGGATAATAAGCTTTTGTTGACATAGAATCTACTCCTTTTTGTGAATAAGTGGCAACGGAAAGTTGCAGAAGGCTAACTGTCCGTGTAACTTTGATTATTATAGCATTATCGCGGCAGATTTGCAAGCCGCTGTGAAGTTTTTCGGTACAAATATTGCAAAATGCCTAAAGCCGTCATTTGTTTTATGGAATATCCGACATATTATGAAATGATTTTCTTTTTTTCATGCATTTCCGCAATTGACGAGCGGCGCGTAAAATGGTAAAATAGATGTAATCATTATTGCAGGCAGAGGTGGTTCCGATGAAAATTACCGTTTCCGCGCTTATTCTTCTGGTCTTTGGCATGCTTGCGGTGCTGACGGGCTGTTCATCCGAAGACAATTCCGCGATTGTCGGCACATGGGAAGCGACCAAGGCGAACATTCACGGCGAGACAATCCAGTTTTCCGAGCTGGAAACCGAGAACAAGGACTTCCGCTTTGTATTCAACAGCAACGGCAGCTGCACGGCGGTGATTGCCGGCGTTTCCAACGAGGGAACGTATACCTTCAACAAAACCTCCGTTGATATTCTCTACGGCGGCAAAAGCGAAAAGCTCCTCTATGACGAGGGTGTGCTGACGCTGAATTTTGATTACAACAACGAAAAAACCTCCTATATGTTCACCAAGATGGAATAATCGCTTCATTTCTGTCCACACTATTATCAGTCATTGACAGGAGGTAATGGTAATGACAGAAAAAGAATTGTTATACGTGCAGGACGCGCTCGGACATGAGCAGCAGTTCCAGAAGGCATGCCGCGACGCGGCTGAGAGAATCCAGGACGGCGAGCTGAGGAATTTCGCGACCCAGATGGGTCAGAAGCACAGCGAAATCTTCCAGAGCTTCTACAGTCTGCTGTAAGGAGGGCTTTCTGATGAACGACAAAGAAATCATGGAAAACATGCTCCTGCTCGAAAAGGGCGCGTGCGATTTGTTCATGCACGGCACGATTGAATCGTCGAGCACCGATGTGCACCAGACCTTCAACACCTCGCTGAACGCGGCGCTGCAATTGCAGGATCAGATTTACACCAAGATGGCGCAAAAGGGCTGGTACCCGATGGAACAGGCGCCCCAGAGCAAAATCAACGAAGTGAAAAATCAGTTTGCCGGCTGCTGACCGGCAGGAAAGAGCCTCCGCAGGGAGGCTCTTTCTGTTTGTCGAAAAACGACCGTTTGTCTTTCAATGATGGTAAAATTTTATGCCGAAAATGTAGGGTTTGGTCTTGACCAAACCGGGGTAATTCGTCTAACGTAAGTGATTCGTCCACGGTTCGGTCAAGACCGAACCCTACAAATTCTATCAGAAGTTTATATTGAATCAGCGGTTACTTAGTTATCAGTTGATTATTCAGAAACGTTTCCTTTGCATTGTAGTGACAGCCCTTGTGGCTGTCATGGCAAACGCAGTAAAACTGCGTTTGCCGGGAGCCCACGAGGGGCTCCCCTACAGATTTTGTTCCGCAGGGCAGCGCAAATTGTCAAACGATTCATTTTTCTTTCACGAACGCCTTGACACCCGGCATAAAATAGGGTACACTGTAATCGTATTAATTAGATTAATACAACGCAGTTGATTAGACCAAGGGGGGGAAGAACATGTTTCAAATCAATTTTTCATCCAACGCGCCGATTTATGAACAGCTCTATACGGAGGTCGTCCGTCTGGCGGCTGCGGGCGCCATCAAACCGGGAGACAAGCTGCCGCCGGTGCGCGTTGTCGCTGAGAATCTGGGTATCAACCCGAACACGGCGGCAAAGGCGTACCGCCAGCTGGAAACGGACGGCTACATCTACTCGTCCGTGGGCAGGGGCTCGTTTTTGACCGACAAGCTGGGCGAGGATTCCGCACAGAGAAAGCAGGCGGCGGCGGCGTTTTTCAAGGCGGCGCAGGAGGCGGTCAACTGCGGCGTGACAAAAGGCGAGCTGCAAATGCTGCTCAACGACGCCTTTCAATAAGAACGAAGGAGGGTATCTCTTGTTAGAAATCAAAGGACTGACCAAGCGCTTTGACAAGGTGGTCGCGGTTGACCGTCTTGATTTGCGGATTGAGCAGGGCGCCGTGATGGGACTGGTCGGCAGCAACGGCTCCGGCAAATCGACGCTGCTGCGCATGCTTGCCGGCGTGTTCCGCGGCGAGGAAGGCGAGATTTTCCTCGACGGCATGCCGCTGTTTGACAATCCGTCGGCAAAGGGCAAATGTTTCTTCATTCCGGATTTTCCGTTTTTCTACAACAACAGCACCATCGAAAACACGGCGGTGCTCTACCGCGATTTGTACCCGAACTGGAGCGACGCGGCGTATCAGCGCTACTGCACCGTGTTTCCGATAAACCCGAAGGACAGAATCATCAACATGTCCAAGGGTATGCAGCGGCAGGCGGCGCTGATACTGGCGCTGTCCACCTGTCCGCAATACTTGTTCCTCGACGAAATCTTTGACGGGCTCGACCCGGTGGTGCGCCATCTGCTCAAAAGAATCCTGATTGAGCACGTCGCGGAGCACCAGATGACGGTGATGATCGCGTCTCACAACCTCCGCGAGCTGGAGGATTTGTGCGACCGAATCTGCCTGATGCACCGGGGCAGGGTGCTGATGGAGCGCGACCTCGACTCCCTGCGGCTGGACTACCGCAAGGTGCAGGTGGCGTTCCGCGAGGTGCCGAACGTCCCGAATCTCTTTGCCGGAATGCCCGTGGTCAGCGTATGGCGCAACGGCAACGTATTCAACGTGACGCTCCGCGGAGACGAAAGCAGCTTTATGCCGGCGCTGGAAGCGCTGCAGCCTGCGTACATCTCCGCCATGCCGCTCACGCTGGAGGAAATCTTTATCAGTGAAATGGGGGCTGCAGGCTATGACACCAACAGTATCCTTTAAGGACAAACTCCGCCACGGCTTCACCGTGTTCAAATGGGAGCTGCGCAACTGTACCGGCTCGCTGATTGTCTTTGCGATTCTCGCCGGCGTTGCCACGACGATTATCCTGACGCTGGCGCTCACCATCGGCATTACCGAAGCAATGGACGACAGCGGCAGCCTGGACTTTGAGGACGTACAGAACGCCGTCAGGATTTTCCAGATGGTGGCAAGCTACGCGGTATTCTACATCAACGCGGTCTTTACGATTATTTATACCATCAAAATCTATTCCTATCTCCATGACAAGCGAAAAGCCGATATGTACGGCGCGCTGCCCATCAGCCGGCGCACCTTCTTCGTCGCCAAGACGGTTTCGGCGTATCTGCTCAGCATTGTGCCGACCTATTTCTTCCTCGGCATTATCGCGGTGATTTCCCTCGCCTTCGGACAGCCGCTTGTCACCGAGGTCACCGGCATTTATGTGCAGCTGCTGCTCGGCGCGATTGCCAGTATTTCCTTCTACGCGCTGCTCGCCGTCTGCTGCGGCACCACGCCCAACACCGTGCTCTCCTTTATCGCGGTCAACCTCGCCTATCCGGTTGCCGCGCTGTTTATCAAGGGCACCATCAAGGCGTTCTTTATCGGCTTGCCGGCTTCGCGCTACAACGATTCCTTTGTGATGAAGGCGCTCAATCCGCTGGCAGCGTATACCGGCGGCAACGTCATCTACTGGATTCTTTTTACCGCCGCCTGTCTGGCGCTGGGTATCTGGCTCGTCAAAAAGAGAAAAGCGGAATGTGCGCAGACCTCTTTCGCCTACTATCTGCCTGTCTATATTGTCAAGCTGCTGGTGGCGTTTATTATCGGCATGTTCCTCGGCGTGCTGTTTGCCTCTCTCAACGTGTTCGCCCTGCCCTATATCGCCTTTATCTTCGGCTTCTCGCTGGGCAGTATGCCGGCGTACGTGATAGCGCACCTGATTTTCTACAAGGAAATCCGCACCCTGCCCAAAACGCTGATTGCCTTCGGCGGCATGTGCGTTACCGTCGCGGCGCTCATGGGCGTGTGTCAATTTGATGTGTTCGGCTACAGCCGCTATGTGCCGGAGGACGACGAAATCGCCTCCGCCGGATACATTGATTTGGAAAACTGCTATCAGGCAGGCAGCGAGAGCGTTTATGCGCTCGCGGATATGGCGGCGGACGACTTTGAACAGCCGTA
Organism: uncultured Clostridia bacterium; assembly: GCA_947170465.1. GTDB lineage: Bacteria > Bacillota > Clostridia > Oscillospirales > Acutalibacteraceae > Ruminococcoides. The sequence goes on along the minus strand of CAMVTS010000028.1, from coordinate 23,277 downwards.
TCAAATCAACAAAATCACCGCCTTTCACCGTTCGGTGGTGGAGGTCTATTACACCAAGGACTCCAACCGCTATGCCAACATCTGGTCAAGCATGCTGTTCAGCAGCGTTCCCATGGACTGGATGAACGAGGGAAAGATTGTGTCCTATCAGCTGAAAAGCGGCAAAAAAATCATGCGCTACTACGACCCGTCACTAAACATGTATTCTGTCTTTACAGACGAAATCACGCGTACCATGGTACCAACGTCGTTAGTCGAATCCAACGTGTATTTTGCCAACTACAGCGCCTTTATGCAGGCGCCCGTGGGCAGTGTGACGGACATGAGCCTGCGTATCGACGGCAGCAGCCGGAATTTGCGGATAGCGGAAAGCAGCGCCGTCAGTGAAGCACAGGCGGCGGCTGACCGCGAAGTCCTTTTGAAAGCAATCCGCGAGGATCACCAAGCCCATCCGGAAGCCTACCGCAAGGACGCGTCCGGCACCATGACAATCGCCTTTACGCGTCAGCCGCAGCGCCGCGGCAATTCATTCCTGGACGCGTTAGTCGCCAGCATTCCTTCCTACTTCGGCGACAACAATGACAGCTGCGTTATCTATCCGGATGATGAACATTTTCAGGAGGCGCTCAGGCAGGTCGGCATATTCAACAGCGACGGCACCTACAACGAAAACAACCGCTACGCAAAGTAACCGTTGCACAATTTGGCGTTTTGTGCTACAATAGACAGGCAAAGGAGTTGTGCGACATGAAACAATGCGAATATTGCGGCAAAAACATCTCTTATCACGACCAGTACTGCTCAGATGAGTGTCAGATTGCGGCGAACCAATACTACGGAAAAACCGAAAAATTTGCCAAGCCCTTTATGATTGTGAACACCGTCTGCGTGTTCGGTATTCCGATCGGTATCTTCCTGATGTCAATCCAGCGCATGGTCGGCGCTTCTGTTGCGGCGGCGTGCTGTGTGATACTGGGCATTATGCTGCTGATTTTTCCGTTTGCGACGGACGGCATGATTCGCAAATTCAAAATCGGCATGGCAACGCGCGTGACGCGCATTGTCGGTATCTGCACCATCGTGCTCGGTATCGCGGTTGCCGGACTGGCGTATTTCCTGCACTGATTTTCAAAAATTTTTGCATAATTCTCTTTTCTCCGCGCATACTAATCACACGGCAAAATGCCGTAAAAGGAGGAAAGAACATGCTTGACAGAATTGCGCTTGCCTTACTGATTATCGGCGGTCTCAACTGGGGCAGCATCGGTATTTTTCAGTTTGACCTCGTCGGCTTCATCGGCGGCGGTCAGACCGGCGTGGTGAGCAGAATCATTTATATTCTTGTGGCGCTCGCGGGCATCTGGTGTATCACCTTGTTTTTCCGCGACCCCAAGACGACCTTTCTCGAAGAACCAAAGCACCAGACAACCTAAACGGAAACAGGGCGTACCAAACCGGTGCGCCCTGTCAGTTTGTCAAAAAAACTACCGTTTGTCTTTCGATGATGCTAAAATTTTATACCGTTTTGAAGCCTTCCCCCGAGGGGAAGGTGTCGCGGCACCAAAACAAGCGTTGATTTTATTGCTATTGATGAGGTGCCGTGACGGATGAGGGCAAGCGAACCTGTCCTGCCGCAGATTGTCAGATAATAAGTGCGTGTGTTCCGTTTCATCTTGTCATACTGCGTGTTCCTATTAGTATCAATCGTGATATAGAGGAAAAGTTCGCTTGCCCTCATCCGTCACAATGCCAATCTGCTTTGCTGTTTACCGACTTTCATCGGTTCCATACCATCTTATTTTGGAAAACCTGATAAAAGGCATTGTGCCACCTTCCCCTCGGGGGAAGGCTTTCTCTTTGTCAAACGTTGTCCTAAATAAATCGCATTTGGACTATTTCTACGCCCTGTATTTTTGCTTGACCAGATAAACAAATGCTCTTATAATAAAGAAAAGGAGGTATGCGCGATGGCTACCATTGAACAACTGCAAGCAATCATTGACAACAGCAAAAGAATTGTTTTTTTCGGCGGTGCAGGCGTGAGCACGGAAAGCGGTATTCCGGACTTCCGCAGCGTGGACGGACTGTATAACCAAAAGTACGACTATCCGCCGGAGACGATTCTCAGCCACACCTTTTTTGAGAAGAAAACCGCGGAGTTCTACCGCTTCTACCGCGACAAAATGCTCTGTCTGGACAAAAAGCCCAACAAGGCGCATCTCTGGCTGGCGGAGCTGGAAAAAGCCGGCAAGCTCACGGCGGTCGTCACGCAGAATATCGACGGACTGCACCAGGCAGCAGGCAGCAAGCGCGTCTATGAGCTGCACGGCAGCGTGTTGCGCAACTTCTGCCGCAGCTGCCGCAAATTCTATACCGCCGAATTTATCAAGAACAGCGAGGGTGTGCCTCACTGCGACTGCGGCGGCGTCATCAAGCCCGACGTGGTGCTCTATGAGGAAGGTCTGGACGACAGCACCGTCTCCGGCGCGCTCAGCGCGATTCAGACCGCCGACACCCTGATTATCGCCGGCACGAGCCTGACGGTCTATCCGGCGGCAGGCTTTATCCGCTATTTCAGAGGCAGTCACATTGTCCTGATTAACCGCGACGCAACGCCGTTTGACAATCAGGCGGACTTGGTGTTCCACGAAAAGGTCGGCGAGCTGCTGAGTCAAATAAAGATTAACTAATTGATATTATTTTTAACTTTATGTAAAATATACTTGACATTTCATGACAACTGTGGTATTCTATCATCACAGGATAAATCTCAAAGGAGTGTTAAGTATGACAAATAATGTGATTCTTCCAATTGTACTTGCCGCCGCAGCGGTGCTGGTTGTCGTTCTAATCCGTACCAAAAAACAGGAAAAGCATTATGACGAGCGACAGCTGCTGGCACGCAATGCCGCCTTTAAAACCGCGTTCTTTACGCTGGTGTCCGCCTGCTTTATCTGCGGCTTTCTGGATTTGCTCGACATTCACTGGGCGGAGGCGTCGATACAGATGTTTCTGATTGCCCTGCTAGCAATTACCGTATTCGTCTGTATCGCTATTTTCAAGGACGCGTACTTTGACGCCTCGAAGAGAAACCGCTACACATTTATTATCAGCGTGTTTACCCTCGCCGCTCTCAATCTGGCAGTGACAATGGTTACGCTTTGGCAAGACGGGAATCTTTCCTCTCAGGTGTACTATTTGTTTACGTCGCTGTGTTTTTGCGCCGTTGGTATTGTCTCCATCGTGAAAACCGTCAAGGACAAAAAATCAGAGGACGAGGTATGAAAAATTTACGCTTAAAAAGCGCCCGTGCCGCGCTGGATTTGTCGCAGCAGCAGCTTGCCGAAAAGGTCGGCGTGAGCCGCCAGACCATCAGCGCCATTGAAAAGGGCGATTACAATCCCACCGTCAATCTCTGCATCGCGATATGCAAGGCACTCGGCAAAACGCTGGATGAGCTGTTCTGGGAAGAATAACCGTATGTTGTTTTTGCAGGATAAAGTATGACAAAATCGTAGGGGCGCACCCACGTGTGCGCCCGGGATAGGAAACCGTACGTTTCCACGGCAGATATGGTTAGATAGGAAAACGCAGCTCGGGCGGACACATGGGTCCGCCCCTACGTCAGAACCTAATATTTTGCCATTCTATTTTTTGCAAATATAGTTTTTCGACAAACTCAGGATTCAGCCGTGGCTGAACCCTCAGACTGTTTACCTGTAAACAGCCCTCTTTCTCATTTTGAGGTGAGAAAGAGGGCTGTGTGCTTTATTAAGTTAAGATAAACCAGCAAGGAGATAATATCAAGCCGCAAAAATAGACAAAGATGGTTCAAATGCGGCTGCGGGCGCTGGCTTTATCAAACATCGTAGTAGTAATCAATCTCCTGCACAACGCCGTCCTCCACAAAGAACTGGACAGACTTTCCGTCGCCGGTTTCGTAGGCAAGGTAGTAGCCAATCTGTTTATAGCCGGAGCCGTAAGCCGCGACGACGTCATCGGAGGAGCTGCCGACACGGATACCCTTGGACGTGGCAACCGACGGAGAATCCACGACAATTTCCATGACGTAATCCTTGCCGCCCATCGGGTAGGTATTGACGGTGAAGCCGTTGTAGTAGTAGGTCTTGTCCTCGCCGACGCCGTGACAGCTCATCTGGGAGTCAACGCTGTTGGCGTTGCCGAGCACCGCAAGCGCGCTGTTGATGTCGCTGTTGAGGCTGACCGCCGAACCGTTATAGACAAAATTGGTGTCGGAAGCGGAGAAACTGCCCTCCTGCTTTTCCTGCTGCTTCGGCTGGCTGTTCAGATTTTGCTGCGGCGTATTTCCCTGCGCGTTCTGATTGTTATTTTGATGGTTGTTCTGGTTGTTGTTCTGGTTTTGGTTATTATTCTGTTTCTGCACCACGCTTGACTGGCTGCTCTGTTTTTCAGGCGCTTTGGTGGCAGCAGCCGGCTTTTGCGTTGGCTTGGCTGTCGTCGGAGCTGCCGTTGTCGGCTGCGCGGTAGTCGGTTGGGTAGTAGTGGCGGCAGCCGTCGTCTGTGCGGTCGTGGATGCCTCGGATTTGGTCGCGGCGCTTGACGGAGCGGTGGAAGAAGCTTCTCCTCCGCAGCCCGAAACGGAAATTGCGACGGTCGCTGTGAGCAAAGCTGCCATGACACAAAGAATTGGTTTTTTCATCATACATATCCTCCTTAATTCGCCGCGGGATAAGCGCTTCTATTCCATGTAAAGTAATCGTCAATGACGTTATCGGTAACAAAATACTGCTTGCTGTTATCAAGCGCACCGGCATACGATATAATTGCCTGCGCGTCAACATGCCGCCAGCCGGCGGTCGTCTTGGTCATGCACCACGCGTGGTCGCTGCCGCCGGTATAATCGTCTATGCCATAGACGGTAATGGTCTCCCAGCCGCAGCGGTTGTAAAGATAATCAATCATGGCGGCGTGGTGATAGCAAGAGCCTCTGCCGTACTTAAAGGCTTCCACGCAGAGATTTTCCGTTGTATCGCTGCCGCTGTTGCGGTAAGAAATATCATAAACATAGTTGTAAATCGCTCTCTGGTTGAGGTTGAGGTCGAAAATCAAATCATCGGCAACCGCAGGCAGCGTGTTGAGGTTGATGGTGCTGTAGTTTTTGCCTGCGCCGAGCGCCTTGTTGTATATCCAGCCGTAGTTATGACCATGCTGCGCCTTGATCCATCTGCCGTCGCTGCTGGTGCCGAAGGTGACGACCTTGGTGCCCTTGGACAGGATCTCGATATTGGAAGCCTTCCATGAAGCGTCGGTGCGCAAGCCGACGGCTGCCGTGGTGGTCTGCGTTTTGGAGCCGGCGGAACCGAGGACGGTGACGACCACCGAGGCGCTTTTGCCGTTGTAGGCGGTCGCGGTAATGGTGGCGGTGCCTGTCTGACGCGCCGAAACGGTGCCGGACTTGGATACCGATACCACGGTGCTGTCGCTCGACTCGTATGTCGCGCTGAACAGCGCTTCGTCGTTGCTGTTGGTACGCAGATAGAACTGCACCGTCTCGCCCTTCACCATGTTGACCTTGGCGCTGGTGAAGCTGACAGCGGTCGGCGCTTTTTTGACGGTGACATAGCACTTGCCGCTTTTGCCGTTGAAGGACTTGACCGTCATCGTGGCATAGCCGGGCTTTTTGGCGGTCATCATGCCGGTCTTGGCGTCAACGCCGAGTACCTCTGGTTTGTCAGAGGCAAAGGTCGCGCCGTAGCCAACGCGGTTGCCGTCGTAAATCGCGTCCATCGCGTAGGTCTCACCCACGCCGAGCGTTATCATCACGTGCTTCGGTGCCACGGTTGACAGCGGATTGCTCACTACCACCTCGCAGGCGGCAGTTTTGCCGTTGTAGGTTGTGACGGTAACGGTGGCAACGCCTTCCTTGACGGCGGTGACGATACCGCCTGCCGCCTTGACCTGAGCGACTGACGGGTTGCTGCTGGTGAATACCCTGGAAGCCGCCGCCTGACCTTCGGGAACATAGCTGTCGAGGTCAAACTGCTCGCCGGGCTTGAGAAACAGGGAAGTCTTGTTGAGTGAAACGCTCTGTGCCGCCGCCTTGACGGTCAGGGCGCAGGAGGCGGACTTGCCGTTGTGCGCCTGATAGGATAAGGTGGTCTCGCCGGGCGCTATGGCGGTCACCAAGCCGTTCTCGTCAATCACGGCGACCGCTTCGTCAGCGGAAACAAAGCCCTGACGGTAGGAAATTTCATTTTCCGGAATGGTGGCAATGAGTTGGAACTGCTCGCCCACGCCGAGGGTTTTGACGGTGGTGCTGAGCTGAATATCGGAAACCGCCTTGCCGACGGTGACATGACACTGCGCTTCTGCGCCTGCTTCGGCGCTCGCCTTGATGATTGCCTCGCCTTCGGCACGCGCGGTCAGAACGCCGTCAAGACTCACAGCGACAACCGCTTCGTTGTCGGAGCTGAAAATCACCGCGCCGTCCTCCTCGGTGTAGGAGGTCGTCAGCGCGACGCTCTCGCCTACGCCCAGCGTGACCTCGGTCTCGCTCAGCGTCAGCTCCTTGGGGGCGTAAGGGTCGCCCTCGTCAAAGCTGTCAATCAGCTCGGCGGCGTAGAGCTGAATCAGGGACGCGTCGCGGACGTTGATAGCGCCGTCGCCGTTCACATCAGCCGCCGCTTCAACAAAGGCGCTCTCGCCGAGCAGCTCCGCAATATAAAGCTGAATCGCTGTCGCGTCGCTGACGTCAACCGTGCCGTCACCGTTCACGTCGCCGGGCAAAACCGTCTTTTCGGCAACCGGCTCCGGCGTAGTGGTCGGCTCTTGCGTTGCTGCCGGCTCTGTTGCCACAACCGGGTTGGTTGAAACCGGTTCTGTTGCATCTTCCTCCGCCGCAAACGCCGTCACAGTCGTGCCGACTGCCAAGAGCAGCGCAAGCAGAATCGCGGAAATCTTTCTCATACATAAACTCTCCTTTTTCGAAAAACTGCATTCATTATATCACTAAAATGTATATTGTACAACAAAAGTATATAACTTGTTACCTTTTTAACATTTTTGCTCATAACTTTGTCAGACTGTAGAAAAAGTACAAACTAATGATTTGCAGAAATATTTTAATCCATCAACTTTTGTAGGGTCCGGTCTTTGAGGTGTTGTCCAAATCTCTGATTTGGGTAACAACACACATGCAAAGCTGACCGAACCGTGGATAAAGCTTTTACATCGGGCTTATTACCCCGGTTTGGTCAAGACCAAACCCTACAGTTCAGCATATATTTTTACCATCATTGAAAAACTATATTTGCAAAAAATAGAATGGCAAAATATTAGGTTCTGACGTAGGGGCGGACCCATGTGTCCGCCCGAGCTGCGTTTTCCTATCTAACCATATCTGCCGTGGAAACGTACGGTTTCCTATCCCGGGCGCACACGTGGGTGCGCCCCTACGATTTTGTCATACTTTAGCAAGCAGGGAATTTGTACGGCAAATTCCTTATAACGCAAAAAAGACCGCCATAAACACATTGTTTATGGCGGTTAACTTGGTTGCGGGAGCCGGATTTGAGGGGCGGCATTCGGGTTATGAGGTGTTGCATTTATTATTATTTTTATTCATGTACCCGAAAGCGCAGTCAATTAGCCGTTCTTTCTCTGTTGGTATCCGTCAGTTCAAGCGTTTTCGGGCGATCTCTTTAACAGAAAAGGGTACGTCAAGGGTATAAGTAATCCAAGAAGTCAAGAGGTCAAGGAGTCAGCGAGCTACATCTTGCGCTGTGATCAGGTTGTTCCCAGATTAAAAAATTGTAAGTAGAGTTTACTGAAAAACTCTAGGCAATACCGCATAATTCAGGTGTGCGGATTGCGTAGCAAGATTTTACGTCAGGTTGTACAAAAAATCGAGGTAAGGCTGACGCCTTGCCGAGACTTTTTTGGGCAGGCTGACGGAATAATATTCAAGCAAGGCGTGCGCCATGAATTGTGCGGTGTTGCCTCTATTTATCTGTATAATAAAAAGCTCCCTGTGTTCATACAAGGAGCTGATTGGTTCAATCGGCAATTTGCAATTCGTGAATAAGCGCTTTCTGCAATACCTGAGAAAAATTGATGTTTTTTCGTTCCGATAAGGTGTTCAGCCATGCCGGAACAGTCAGCGTTTTCTTTACGGATTTTTCACCGTGTTTCTTTTGGTATTCATCAAAGTCAAAACTCACAACTGCAACGAATTGATCGGGTTCAAGTTCAATCCCGTTCGGCTCTGTTGCTTTCGGCGGCACATTGCCGTTTTGGACAATCAGATCTAAGCAAATACCAATAGCGTCTTTGATATATTCCATTGCTTCATCAAAAGTGTCTCCCTGAGAAACACAGCCTTGAATATCAGGAACCCACACGGAATAGCCAACTTCTTCTTTTTGAAACACAGCCGGATAATAAAAAATAGAATTCATTATAATACCTCCAGTTTATTCTGATTACTTTATGCCAGATTCCTTTATTATTCTCGCTTCTGTTCCTTTTTTTAACTCTTTGGAATGGAAAGGAACAACAACCGTTCGATTGGTTTGCCGGTTATAGTATATTCTGTAAGAACCATTTTGTCTTATAAAGATAAAACCATTTTGTAGGAGAATTCTTTCCATTTCTCTCGGTTTTATCGGCATATCAATCTCCCCTCTCTACTACAAATATATAGTAACACGTGCAACACGTATTATCAATAAGCAGTGGACAATTTGTCCGCTTTTTCTTTTTTGGAGGTGAATCCCATGTAGAGAAGTATTTGCCTAATCGTCAGAAAAACAAAATATCAATTTAATGTATCATCTGCAAGTCATAAAAACGGAACCGCTAAGGCTCGCAGCGTTCACTGATAATCAGTTAGCACTTTCAGTCCTTAACGGTTCTGAAATCAGTTTAGCAGATTTATGCAGGATTGTCAAGGAGCTATCAAATTGTGAAATATATGATTTTACTCCTTGTCTGATGCAAAAACTATAAGTATGCTTTACTTTGCCCTTAACAGATTCAAATACTCCTCAACGTTGACATATTTCACGTTGGCAGATGCTGTCGTTTTGCCGCGATAGATGACAGTTCTGGCGGTGATGGTGCCGTAGCGGTGTTCGGTCTGCGCGCACTTTTCTTCGTCCGTCAGGTGACGGTACTGCGACGGAACAACCTCTTTGCTGTGCTTAATTTCATAGATTTTGCAGGTCAGCGTTTCGGCATCTGCGACGACCATATCAAATTCACCGACCGCGAATTGCAGTTGAAATACCTCTTTGTCGGGCTTGGCGAGCTTGGTTTCGAGCAGAACGATATCCTCCATCATTCTGCCTTGAATCTCGCTCAGAATCCTCTCTGAAATCCGTTTGCGCTCAACAGCTGACAACGCGCTGAACTGTTCATCGAGCAGCATACTGTTGATAAGCGCCGTCGCCTGCGCGTAACGCAAACCCGGCTGTGTGATGACCGTAATGCTGTCGTGGCGGTTGACGTGCGGAAGGTACCGCAGCTCCACCTCCATCAGCAAGTCAAGCAGAGTGAGATATTCTTTTATCTGAGCCGCGTGCGTTTCTTCTATCTCTGTTTCCTGTTCCTCTTTGTTGAGAATGTCAAGCATGGATTTCAGCGTTGCTGTCACCGATTCCTTATCTAAACTCTGATACAGATCGACCGGGTTTTCTCTGTCATGCAGAAGGTTTCTTGCGGACAACGATAAATCGTGCGATGAAAACGTCCGCGTGAGGACTTCTTTTGTAAAGCGATGGTTGATGTCCTCTACCACGCGGTTGATGGCGCTTGTCAGTTCGCCCTTTTTGTACAAATCATAGAGGTTGCGGAAGTGTCCGCCGTCCTGATAGTATTTCAATGAATGCTGAATATTCCGCGCGATCGCGCTGTCGATGTATTCGTCCGTGCTCTGCTTGGTCGTGAAGGTGGATTCGTTGTAGTTGACGCCGCTGATACTCATCGTGCCGCCGTAGCGGATATAATTGTCGATGCCCTGAATGCCGAGCACCTGCTCAAACTCGCGGTACGGAATGAAGGTCGTGTGCAGCATGATACAGCGGTCATAGAGCTGTTCGTGTTTGGTGAAGATAAAGCCCAGCGAGTCAGTTCCCGAAAGGACAAGCTTCATACCGCTGCCCGCGTAGATATCCGAAAACAAGGCGGCTCCCTCGATGAAATCTTCCATCAAAGTCACTTCGTCCACAAAGATATATTGATAGCCGTGTTCTTCAAGGGTTTTCAGGTCAGCATTAACGTCGGACAAAGTGTCCGTCGATTTGATTTGAATAAACGCCGCCTTCTGCCGTTCCTCGGGCTTCATATTCAGAATGATTTGACGAATCAGGGTGGTTTTGCCGGTTCTGCGCAGTCCGTACAGAATGAAAACCTTGTCCTGCTGCTCCCCGAAAACATAGTCATGCAGTAAAGCATAGCAGTCACGCTTTTTATATTTGGCAACCGTTGCCGCCATGCTGTCAAGCTGCTCACCGACACGCACATAGGTTGAGAATTGCAGTTCAGCCTTTTTCGGCTTGGCAGTCTTGGGAAGCTGGCGCTTCAGTTCTTTTAGCTCTTTTTCCAATGCCTTGCGCTTTTCAATCTGCGTGCGCAGTTCGTCCACCTGATCAAAGTCGACATAGGTTTCCCGTCGCTTGCCGTTTTCATTGATGCGGTGATAGTAATACTCTTTATTGTTTATACGCTTGACGGCAACACTTCCACGCGGAAGCAGCGCGATCTCACGTTCCAATTCTTCAATGCGTTTCAAAAGCTCGGTCTGCTCCATCAAAACACCTCCGAAAAAAGTTATACCTTATTATACCCTTTTTGCGATAATTAGTCAAGGGTATAACAGGGTATAATTTTGCCACTTGCTTATAGATTTAAGTTAACCAATTGACTTCATAAATATAACTATTGAGGGTTTGAGTCAGAATCAAGATTTCTTTACCTTGCTTTTGCAAAACGATGAAATGAAAAAAGAAGTTCTTGGTATTTTTGCAGAAGAAATCTATAATAAACTAAGAGAAACCTAAAAAACACCCACACGGGGTATTAGAGATAAAGAAGGTCTTATGTAAAACAGTCGGAACGATTGATTTTGTAGGATAAAATCAAAACTTACGGAGGTTTTACAAATGAGAAGAACGAAATATCACATTTACCTTCCTTGTTGATGAAATCTTGGTTAAAGTGGCTGACGCTAAAATCAAGAAAATCAAGGTTGTCAGCAAAAGCTCGTAAACGGTATATTTGCGGATTTTGAGGTTGATAATGATAATACCTTGATCCATTAAGTTCAATACTCTAAGAACCGCATAAATACTGACAATTTACACCGAACTTTGTACACACCTTTTCGACTACTATGGAGGATAAAAATTATGACAAATAAGATTACATATACACAGCAAGGCGATTATCTTTTACCCGACCTGAAATTACCCGAACAGCCAAAGGTTGAAATTGGTATTTGGGGCAAGCGGCATTTGAAGTATATCAAACATCATCGCCCAATCCTGTATACAAACCTGCTGACAGGCTGCAAGCTCACAGCCTACCTTGCCGATATCGACAAGCAGGCAGAAGATATGTTCTTTCGGTTGGTAAAGCAACTCGCCGAAAAAGGAGGAGTAACTGAACAGCTTAAAGCAGACAATCAAATGCTGTGGGTTAGGCGTATGAATTATATACGCAATCAAGCGACAGAGATAGTAAATAATGAATTTATACTTGTATAATTATTTTACGTCGACCATTACGCTGAGGGCTTGTTTATATGAAACTCAATTAAAAAGCTTTAATCGCTTTTTATAACGCCGCAGGCGCGTTTGAGTTTGCATGAGACGGGATGTCGCGCTTTGCGCGGCATCAGCGTGCGCAGCACGCGTATTTCAAATTAAAGTATTTCATTTGAAACTAGTATTAAGCATTCTTTTCAATCATCTGTTAGGTGTTATAAATTGCAGTCGATAAAAACAAGCCGGAAAATCACGCCGGTTTCGGTATTGTCGAATCCGTATTTGGTGTGCTCCATGAGGGAGATCTCCTTGATGATATACAGAACTAAGCCGGTGTTTTCTGCGCCTTCAGCCGAGGAGGTGATGAAGGCTATCAGCGACGTGACTGAGATTCAAACGAAATTAGCTGAATAACATATAAAACAACAGGTTACCGCAATCGCTCGGGTGGTGCGGCAACCTGTTTGTTGCTTATTTTCCAATTATCTATGTAGATGGATGTGGGAACGATATAACATTTGCTTTTAGCGCATAATCTTATTAGTTCTCGTAAATTGAAATAAAAGAAACACTTGACAGATTAATCTATATGTAGTAGACTGTTGTTGTCGAAACAATGTAGACAAAGGAGATGGAGTAGTGGAAAATTACACACTTGGGGCTGTAGAAACGAGGTTTGCGGATATTGTTTGGGATAACGCACCTCTTACTACTAATGAGCTGATTGCTCTTTGCGAAAAAGAACTAAGATGGAAACGCACCACTACCTACACAGTTCTCAAGCGATTGTCGGATCGCGGGATTTTTCAAAAAGACGGTAAGATTGTCAGTGTAAAAATACCGCGCGACAGGTTTTACGCGATGCAGAGTGAGAACTATGTTGACCGAGCTTTCAACGGCTCACTTCCTAAATTCTTTGCCGCATTTACGAGTGAGCGTAGATTGAGCAGGGAAGAAGCAGAAGAATTGAAAAGGCTGATCGACAGTGTGTCGGAGGACTAAATAATATGATATCAACTGAAATAATAACGGCGATGATACCTGCTTTTAAAACGCTGCTGCGTATGAGCGTTTCATCTGTCTGGGTAATACTCGCGGTTATCGTTTTGAGACTCGTGCTTTGGCGCGCTCCTAAGCAGGTAAGGGTATTGATGTGGATCCTTCCGATGGTAAGACTTATACTGCCGTTTTCGGTTGAGTCGCGTTTCAGCGTAACGCCCGATCCGGCAAAGCTTATTCCCTCCTCGTTTGCGGCAACGGTTTTGCCTGTTACAGAGAATTTGTATGTTTTCGCATTGATTTGGCTGACCGTTATGGCGGCAATGCTGATTTATATGCTTCTGAGCTTTTTGAGGCTAAGGCTCCGCGTGCGCGCAAGCCTGTTTTTACGAGATAGTATTTATCTTTGCGATCAAATCGACTCGCCGTTTGTTTTTGGGCTGATCCGTCCGAAAATATATGTTCCTTCCGATATGGACAATAAGTCGCTCGATTATGTTATTATGCACGAGCAGGCGCATATCAGGCGGCACGATACGCTCTGGAAGCCGCTCGCGTTTTTGTTAGTCTGCCTGCATTGGTTCAATCCGCTTGTGTGGGCGGCGTATGTGCTTTTTACGCGCGATATCGAGCTTGCGTGCGACGAACGCGCGATAAAGGCGCTTCCCTTCAGCGAGCGCAAGGAGTATTCAACGGTGCTTCTTGAGTGCAGCACGAATAAATATATTTTCGCTGCCTGCCCGTTTGCTTTCGGAGAAAAGCCGATTAAGCAGAGGATAAAAAGTGTTTTGAATTATAAAAAGCCGAAGCTGATTTACAAGGCCGCCGCGGTTGTCTGCTGTGCGGCAGCGACCCTGCTGTTTTTGACAAATCCCGTGACGGCGAAGGTCGCGCGCGACAACAGAACCGTCGTCACCGATCCGCTTAATAATCTGTGGTACGAACCCCCAACGACTGAACCCGTTACTGAGGCAACTGCTGAAAAATCGACGGAAGCTATTACGGAAGCTCTGGCAGAACAGTCTGCAGAGGACAGCGAAACCGAGAATGAAGAAAGCTATTATGAAGTCGAAGAATATGATTACTATAATCCGGAAGAAAACGACTCTATTAAATCGGATAATAATAACAGCAACGATAGTGATACTGTAGGAGATGTGGACAGCGGAAACGGCTTTTTCGAGATCACGCCGTTCAACTATGACCCATCTGAGTACGTCATCGAATACGGCGAACAATTCGGCGCACCCTCTGTGCAGAGAAATAATTCTTGGAATCCGGATATCGACGCGAACGGAAACAGTGTTTTTCAGTGGGATTTGAACTGATTTTTCTAAAGAGCAAGGTGATACAAAATGAGAAAAATATATATTTTACTGCTCGCGGCGGTCTGCTCTGCTGTTTTAGGCGGCTGTTGGTTCCGTGTAAATGTAAAACGCCCCGAAAATTCTGCGAGCGAGTCTGCGACAGCGGAACAGCCCTCAACAGCTGAGGATGCGCGTGACGTGCCTGTCGGAGAAAAAATCGACACTACAGAGCCGGTCATCACCATCGATTACGAAATGCTTTCCAAACACGGTTTGAACTTTGATGTTTACGCAAGAAAGCCACGCAGCTTCGATGATACCCTGCAGCACAAGGACGAGAACGACCTCTATATCACGGACAGGATGTGCAACTCCTTCGACTACTTCACGACCATCGAGTCGGTCTATGTTAAGCGCGAAAACCAAACGGTTAAACTGTGCTGCTATCTCGCCGACCGTCGAAGCGAAAAGGCAAAGGAGATAGTTTTCAAGGTCGATGAGGACAAGAAACGAATCTCCCCGTCTCAGTATGTCTGTGCCGAGGGCGATTATCATATGAAGGGATTTTTCTCAAAGGAGCAGAGCGAAAAACTTGCCTTTGACTACACCGATTTGAAAAGCAAATTGGTCGCTAACAAAGCGTGCGCTATGCTTCGTACGCCTTTATTGGAACATGTCGATACCGTCTCGGATGAAGCAAGGCTGAACAGCGGCGCGGCGTCTGACGACATTATGAAATATGTCGATGTCGCGCATTTGCTGAAACAGGATATCTCGGAAACTGAGGGCATATTCTACACCGCGTACATTCCGCGTAATAATTGTCTCGGATTGATAAACACTGAGGAGCACTACCACCCGTGGTCTTTCTGCCTTTATAAAATCAAGGAGAGCACGGATGTTTCGGTCACGGCAGATAACAGCAAAAACGCGCTCGTAATCAAGGGAAAATATTCCGATTACAACACCCACAGCCACACCTACACTGCCGAAATAAACAAGGACAACGGAGTTCTTCTCAACAGAGTTGAGAAGAACGGCTCGGGCAATGTAGTTGAGGAAATCAATACAATTATGATCGCGATTGACCGCGAGATAGACCAAAGTGTGTTTGACAAGCTCGAGCTTCCGTCAAAAGATAACTAACGCTCAGGAAAAAACACCGCCAACACCCTGTCCTACGTCACCGCGTCGGTTTATTTGAAGGGAACGTTCAACAGTTGGGGCAGCGGCACATGGTAATGACCATTCCTTTCTGAAAATACTGGCTCAGACGCTGCTCAACTACGGCGCAAACATCAGCGCAAAATTCTACACCCACAGCCTGATTTATCTCTCCAAAAACACCCTGCGCACTGACTTTACACCGGCAGAGGGCTTGACAATGTCCTACCCGGAGGAGTTGGACGGCTGCCACGCCAATCAATATCACTACTATGTAGACAAAGCGGATATCGCAGCGGCAGAGCTTGACAATTTGCAGTCGTTCACCGTCTGGGCTAAGGGCTTGCCCGACACCCGAAACATATTGCACAGGAGTATAAAACCTTTAAGCGTGTGAAAAAAGATATAAAAAATGACGACAGGAGATAAAAGATGAAACATATTCGTGTGACTGCATTAGCGGTAGGTTTTGTGTTAATGATGATAAGCGTGTTGTCGGTTTCTGGAGCCGTAATCAGCTATACGCGCGGCGACACTGACGGCGACGGCTCTGTGACCATCAGTGACGTCACGAGGATTCAAAGAGTGTTGGCTGATTTGGAAAAAGATTCCAATGGTATCGTCAAGCGAAACGGCGACGTTGACAACAAAGGTTTAGATATAACCGACGCGACAAAAATCCAGATGTATCTTGCAGAGTATGACAACCCGTATGGTATCGGCAAGACCATCACCTTTGATGAATACGAGCTGCCGTTTGTGCCAAATTAAAGTTGATTGAAAAACAAACATAGAACAGTAGATTAACTGAAACCATAAAGCGGTTTCATTCAAAATAACGTCATATCCTCTAATGTGACGTTTTCATATTTGAGTTTGCTTAGGCGGAAGGAAAAATTGCTTTTCTTCTGGCTTTTGGCATTTAAGAAGTTTCACATGCTTTGAGCATTTTTTTATCGACTCACTGATGTGAAGCTAAATGAATAGTGAATAAAGAATAGTGAATAGTTTATCATAAACGAACCCTTGGGGAGTTTCTGTATTATTCGTTATTCTTTATTCACTATTCTTTATTTATAGAAGTAAAATTTGATGAAGATGTTTTCGCAAATTCAGTTCCGGACTACGAACCTTTCCTTACGACATTCTTGAGATTTTCCTGTGTGGGTGTCTGATTTATGTTATTCAGTGTTGCAAAAGAAACCCTACTCTCTGGGAAATTTTGATATCTAATAAAGAAGGACAGACAATCACATTTTGTGACTGCCTGTCCTTCTTATCATTGCGGACAATTTGTCCACACTATTCCGCTGTTTCCGTATAATTCTCTTTATTCTCGTCTAACCACTTGATAAAATCTTCTTCCGTTATTTCGCCTGCAATACAAGTATCACGGACTTTTCGAGCAATCTTTGACCATGTAGATAGTTGATTTTTTGAAATATCTCGCTTTTGCAGTTTTCTTCTCTGTGCATTGTAATATCTGATAAATGTTCTCTGGATTCTCTTTTCTTCTTCAGATTTATTCCAACCCTCAAAAGAACCTAAAACTATATCATGGCAGGAATATCCGTTGTTATCCTTATAGTTGCAATAAAAAACACTTCTTCCCTGCTTAAAATTAAAGAACACCCTGCCACATCGTCTGCATTGAATCACCCATAGCCTTTTCCGTTCAATTAACTGATTTGCCTTTAGGATACTAAAATACACTAAATCATTTATATGCATAGGATATAGTACTTCAACTATCTGATTATCCATTTTTTCTATTTCCACTCTAATCGGACTGACATTCAAACGCCCTGATATATCAGGAAAATCAGTTTTTATCCATTGTGACAGCATCGATTTTGCAAATAAAAACATTGACATAAAAGTATCAGAATGTTTTGGTATAGTGTCAGTAATATCGTATTGAAACCATGTGTTCTCCTTTGGTGGAACTTCCATCTCATTCTTTTGATATTGTTCAAAAACATCCATAAAAAAATCCCAAAAATGAGTTGCTTGAGGGAAAAAATGAAAAGCATTCTCACTCTCATTAACAGACGCTCTTCTATCATAGAATATATCTGCGAGATTTCTATAATAGTTTATGTTAGAAATCATACTGTGTATTTCAGAATCGTGTATATTAATCAAATGACAGATTCCGTCACCAAAAGGAAAAACTTGCTTCTTGATACATATATTATCTTCCATTATCTCGTAATGTTCTTCGTTATTGAGAACATAAAATCTATATTCGTGCATTAATATCACTTCTTTTATTTGAATCTATTATCATTATACTGGATATAAGAAAAAAATCAAATGTTTTTATGAACTCTTGATTTTTTCAATCATTAGTGATATATTATTACTTAGAATACTTAGTCTTTATATAGACTAAATACTCTAAATAAAGAACTATAAATGGAGGTAAACAAAATGAATCAACAAATCTTACACACCTAAAATGAACTCCCCTTGATTCTCCCGGCGAAAACTGTCGCAAAGGTGCTGGGGATTTCCTTGCCGTTTTGCTATGAGCTGTTCCGGTCGGATGATTTCCCGGCGTTCCGTATCAGTACTCGATGGGTGGTAACGCGCGATGCGCTGTTTGAGTGGCTGGACAAGCAGTCGCACCGCAACAAGAGCGATTTTATCAGAAAGGTGTGAGTATATGGACAATATAGAACTGATTCCTTTCAATGAGGTTACAGAAGAAGAAATCTCATGGCTTTTCTATCCGTATATCGCCTACGGAAAGATTACGCTGCTCGGCGGCGAAGCCGGATGCGGCAAAACAATGGCAGCGCTCGCGTTGGCAGCTATTCTCTCGAAAGGCGGTAAGCTGCCGCTGCAATCGAAGAATACGGAGCCAATCAATATACTTTACCAGACAGCCGAGGATGGTTTGGCTGACACGATCATTCCGCGTTTGCTGATGTTCGGGGCAAATATGGAGAGAATCGCAGCGATCCAGACAGATGGGTATCTGACCTTTTCTAACCGCGAGAAAATCGAGGAAGCCATTGTCCGCAACAACATTCGTCTGATGATTTTTGACCCGTTTCAGGCATTTGTCGGTAAGGCAAATATGTCGAGCGCCAACGAAATGCGTATGGCTCTCCGGGAGCTTGTTCAAGTCGCGCAAAAGCACAAGTGCGCTGTGGTGATCGTCTGTCACACAGGCAAAAGCACGAACTACGCAAACCTGCTTCAACGGATTATCGGCTCAACTGACATTGGTGCTATCGCACGTTCAGCGTTGTACCTGACGAACCACCCATCGAAAAAGGATGTGAAGGTGCTCTGCCATGTCAAAAGCAACCTTGCGCCTATCGGTCAGTCGATTGACTTCAAAATCACAGACAACGGGATCCGCTGGCTCGGCTACAGTGAAATCAAGGAAAAGGATTTGCTTGGTCACAGCGCTGACGGTGCATTTCAGAACGCAGTGGACTTTCTCAAAACGGTGCTCGCCGACGACAAGGTGCCGTCAAAAGATGTTCATGATTTGGCAGCAAAAGCGCAATTTGGCTTTTCAACACTGAAAAAAGCGAAGAATTATCTTCATCTGAAATCGTTCAAGCAGGGTAATGTCTGGTATTATCCGCAGTACATATCAACAAAGGAGGATGTCTCGTGAAACTGACGCAAGAAGCATTTTTGAAGCAATTGGACGATATTGAGTATATTGACGGCGATGCAACAATATGGCTGCAGCTTGTTTGGGCGCACCTTGACAAGCGCGGCATATTCGACTACGAAACCGTCAAAGGAAAAATCAAAGCTTACACCCACGCCTATAACCTTGTGGTATTCTACGCACAGTTTTGCGCAATAGAATACGAGTATCCGACAGAAGTGCAGACGGTGTTTATCCGCCCGGATTTTTCAGATGTAGCCGAGCAGGACAGTAAGCAACTGTATTTTCCGGACGAACTGGACAGTCATCATCTGGACGAGTTTATTCTCTACCTCATTACCAACGAGGAAGAACTGATGGAACCTGTCACAGCCTTATATTCCGCGATGGGATTTGAACACCTTTATAAATCGTTATACTATGCGGCGTATTTCAACCGCTATCGTGTTGAATCTTGGGAGGACGATGAATACTATGCTGATTCTGACCTATATGATGAGGAATATCAGTTGTTTTTAGAAAAGCAATTTCTAATCGGCAACCTCGGCAATCAGGTGTTTTTTGATACCATCCACCCTGACATCGTATCATCCCCCGGCTATGCTTGGCTTTCCGAAAAGTTGTAAAAGAGGGATCATGATGGCAAAAGGTAAAAACGGCAACAACGAAGGCTCTATCCGCAAGCGAAAAATCGTCGAAGGCGAAACCAAAACGAAAAACGGCAAACGTGTGATTCCAATGACTGACACCATGTTTGCCAATCTGATTCAGCACCGGTCAAGACAAACATTTGAAAAGCTGCGTGCCGGAAGAGGTTACGAAGATAATGGCTATGTGTTTGCCAACGAAATCGGGTGTCCGATTGAGCCAAGCTACCTTCGCGATGTATATGAACGGATTCTCAAAACAGCCGGTGTTCCTCATTATAAATTTCACACTATCCGCCACACTTTTGCAACAAGAGCGATTGAAAACAATATGCCCGTGAAAGTTGTCAGTCAAATTTTGGGGCATTCGTCTGTTCAACTCACGATGGATCTTTACTGCCACCCGTCGGTTTCCGCGAAACGAAATGTTCTGGAAAAAATGGAAAATCTCTGATTTTTGAAAGAATTTTTCCGCAGGAACAACTGAGCAATTTTGCGATTTGAGGGTTTCAGGGATTATCCCTGACGAGCGAATTTGTGTACCGCTTGGGACACAAATTCTGTGCTCGCAATACCTGCTTTTCATAACGATAATTTTTCTACAAAAACAAGGTAATACTTTTTGATAATTTCAAAACGATTTTTTATAATTTAAGATCTCGCAAAAACTGTACGCTGACAACAGAACCAACAGGAAGGTAAAAATGAGAAAAACAGAAAACACTAACGAAATCCGGAAAACAGAAGTTTTGCATATTCGTTTGACGCCGGACGACAAACAACTGATTCAACAATACGCGGACATGATGAACTGCAGCATGGCGGCATTTATCGAAATGCTGCTTCACAGAAAGCGCATTTTTATTTGCCCGGATTTTCCGCAGCTGATTTCTCAAATACTGAGAATCGGAAACAACATCAACCAGATCGCACGTGTCGGCAATGAGAATCGACATATTTCAAAGTCGCAAATCGAAAAAACGCAGGAGCTGGCAAAGTGCTCACGCAAACACTTGATCGATTTTATAAACTGGTGCATCGAGGAAGATAAAAATATCCCAAAGAGTGTGGGACTACACACCGGCAAGGCGATCAACAGCTTAGCCGATTCTATCCGCCGTCTGGAAAGACGCTTGGAGATAATCGAAAAGAAGCTCTGACTCCTTGGCTCCTTGACTTCTTGACTCTCGGCGCAGTGACCTCTTGACTTCTTGACCTCTTGATACCAACAGAAGAAAAATACCCTTGCCGCACAGAAAAAGGGTACAGTAAGGGTATATGAAAAGAGTATAATTGTCAAAATTTACTCAACAACGCAAAAAAAGACCGCCATAAACACATTGTTTATGGCGGTTAACTTGGTTGCGGGAGCCGGATTTGAACCAACGACCTTCGGGTTATGAGCCCGACGAGCTACCGAACTGCTCTATCCCGCGATATGTCTGTCTCTCTGACAGCTTAATTATTATAGCACAGCATCGGATAAATGTCAAGCGAAATTTCATTTTTTTCTCTCTTTGCTGAAATTCTATGCGCTGTGCGGCTGAAATATGCGCTTTTGGTTGCATTTTCCGGTCAGAATTGCTATAATAATAGATACAGCTCATTTGCTGAAAGATTGGAGGAATTACTCATGTGTAAGAAAGAAACGTTTTACATCACCACGCCCATCTACTATCCGTCGGGCAATCCGCATATCGGTCACTGCTACACGACGGTTGCCTGCGACTCTATCGCGCGGTACAAGCGAATGCAGGGCTATGATGTAAAGTTCCTCACCGGAACCGACGAGCACGGTCTGAAAATTGAACAGAAGGCTGCCGAGAAGGGCGTTTCGCCGCAGGAATATGTGGACGAAATCGCCGGTGTTTTCAAGAAGCTCTGGCAGTTTATGAATATCAGCTACGACCAGTTCATCCGCACGACCGACGACTACCATGTCGAGAGCGTGCAGAGCATTTTCAAGGAGCTCTACGACCGCGGCTACATCTACAAGGGCGCGTACGTCGGCAAGTACTGTATTCCCTGCGAGAGCTTCTGGACGGACAGCCAGCTGGTTGACGGCAAGTGTCCGGAATGCGGCAGAGAGGTCGTTGACGGCAAGGAGGAAGCCTACTTCTTCAAAATGGCGCCCTTCGCCGACAGAATCGAAAAGCTGCTGACCGAGACTGACTATCTCCGTCCCAAGACGCGCGCCGTCGAGCTGGTCAACAACTTTATCAAGCCCGGTCTGGAGGACTTGTGCGTATCGCGCACCAGCTTCAAGTGGGGTATTCCCGTCACCTTTGACGAGAAGCACGTCGTCTACGTCTGGATTGACGCGCTCTCCAACTATATCACGGCGCTCGGCTACCGCAACCACGCCTTCAACGACTTTAACAAGTACTGGCCTGCCGACGTCCACATGGTCGCCAAGGATATTATGCGCTTCCACGCGATTATCTGGCCGGCGATGCTGATGGCGCTGGACGTGCCCCTGCCCAAGCACCTTGCTGTCCACGGCTGGATTACCTTCAACGGTCAGAAGATGTCCAAATCCCTCGGCAACGTCGTCGACCCGTTTGTGCTCGGTGAGCGTTACGGCGCTGACGCGATTCGCTATCACATCATGCGCGAGATGGCTCTCGGCGCGGACAGCTCCTTCTCCAACGAAATCATGATTAACCGCATTAATTCCGACCTCGCGAACGGTTTGGGCAACCTCGTTTCCAGAACCGTCGCCATGGCGGAGAAATACTTCGGCGGCACCCTGCCTCCTGACCGCGAGGAAGGCGCGTTCGACAGCGAGCTGATTGCCGAGGCTTCCGCTCTGCGCGGCAAGGTGGACGATTTCGTTGACAAGACGCAGTTACAGAACGCGCTGATTGAGATTTTCAAGGTCGTTTCGCGCGCGAACAAATATATCGACGAGACCGCGCCGTGGATTCTCGCCAAGGACGAGGCGAACCGCGCCCGTCTGGCAACCGTCCTGTACAACCTGCTCGACACTATCCGCATTGTCGCCACGCTCCTGTCCGCCTTCATGCCCACCACCATGCCCAAGGCGCTTGAGCAAATCGGCGCCTGCGAGAAGTGCTCAAGCTATGAAAACGCCGGCACCTTCGGCATGCTCCCCAAGGACGTGACCGTGCATAAGGGCGAGGCGCTCTTCCCGAGAATCGACGTTGAAAAGGAAATCGACGAGCTCAACAACATCTTCAAGAACAGCGCCGGCATTGACGAGGAAGCCGAGAAAATCCGCGAGGAGCTGGCAAACGTCGCGCAGATTGACATTGACACCTTTGCCGCCTCCGACATCCGCGTCGGCGAGGTGAGAGCCTGCGAGAAGGTCAAGAAGTCCAAAAAGCTGCTGAAATTCAGCATTTTTGACGGCGCGGACGAGCGCACCATTGTCAGCGGTATCGCCATGCACTATCAGCCTGAGGAGCTGGTCGGCAAGAAGATTCTCTTTGTCTCCAACCTCAAGCCCGTCAAGCTCTGCGGCATTGAAAGCTGCGGCATGATTCTCTCGGCTGTCCGCGAAAAGGACGGCAAGGAGGAGCTGCAGGTCGTCACCATCGAAGGTATGCCCGCCGGCTCGAAGATTTGTTAAATCAGTGGCAAGTGAATAGTGGCAAGTGGCAAGTGAAGCAGAGGAAACGTTGCGTTTTCAAAGAAACCATTCCACTAACCACTTACCACTTATCACTTACCACTTATCACTAACCACTTACCACTAAAATACTATGACCAACATCTTTGACTCACACGCGCACTATGACGACGGCTGGTTTGACGGC
>CAMVTS010000027.1 GCA_947170465.1 uncultured Clostridia bacterium | reverse complement strand
AACCGGCAGCCTGCACGGGCTGCTGATACTGGTTCTGCTGGGGATAACCCTGATTTGGGAACTGGTTCTGCTGCGGATAGCCCTGTTGCGGGAACTGATTCTGCTGCGGATAGCCCTGATTCGGGAACTGATTCTGCTGCGGATAGCCCTGTTGCGGGAACTGGTTCTGCTGCGGATAGCCCTGTTGCGGGAACTGATTCTGCTGCGGATAGCCCTGTTGCGGGAACTGGTTCTGCTGCGGATAGCCCTGATTCGGGAACTGATTCTGCTGCGGATAGCCCTGATTCGGGAACTGATTCTGCTGCGGATAACCCTGATTCATGAACTGGTTCTGCTGCGGATAGCCTTGATTCATAAACTGGTTCTGCTGATAGCCGCCCATGTTCATATTCATACCGCGCACCGCGTTTATCAGCTCGTTGGCTTCCTGCTCATAGCGCTGGAACTCCATGCTGCCGCGGTTGTCGGGACGGTTGTCGGTCAGCTCGAACTTAATCTCGCTGAAATAGGGCGAATTTATATTGAGGATAATCTCAATCTCATAGCTGTACTCATAACGCGGCGGATTGTAGGGCACGCTCTTGCCGGCGCTGTCCTTGGTGTAGAGCTGGCTGCGATGCTCCTCAATGTTGTAATTGGCGGAGGACACCTGCGAGAAGTTAATGATGTCCGGATTGTCGTCGCGGAAATTGCTGCGGCGGCTCACAACAAAGCAGCCGTTTGGCTGGTCAACGTAGACCTTGGTATTGTGACCGTAGGTAGCGGTCGGATTGAAGGATGACAGGCGTTCGCGGTTCTGCTCACGGTAGGCGAGCTGTTCCTTGATGTCGTTGAGCGTGGATTTTTTTCTGCCGGTGAAGAACGGCGAGAGCTTGCCGGCGCACTTGGAACAGATGTTGCCGTCCTCCAGCTTGCGGTTGCCGAGCAAACCGATTTTTTCACCGCAGATATCGCAATATTTCTTTTCAAAAAGTCCCATAGTGATTCTCCTTTAATAGTGTCTGAATATGTTATGCCCAGGGGTTCTGGCTCTCCGGCTGGCGGATGCCGACCAGAATAAACTGCTCCCACAGATACCACTTTCCGTCCTTGGCAAGCCGAAGCTGCACGGAACGCGGACTGTCAGCGCCACCGGAACGGATATAGAGCGTAGCGTAGCCCTGGTTCTGATAAGAATACGGATTTTCGGACACACGGACGCGGTACGGCGCCTGCGGCTGATAGTCATTCTGCGGCGTGGCGCCCTCAAAATAGGAGCGCGGCACGTAGTCGCTGTCGCGGAACCTGTCCTTGATAAAGCTCTGGTCGTAGCCGCTGAGCGGACGCGGTCCGCGCAGATAGTTGACCATCTCCAGCGAAAGCTGTGGATTTTGCGGATAGAAGCAGAAAGCCAGCACCGTCATCGCCGCTGTCTGAAAGGGCGTCGCAAGCGCCGCCTGCGGCATTGCCTTGAACTCCTCCAAGGTATCCGGGAGCCTGTCAAAGACGATTTCCTCTGTCCTGTTGCCGCCGGTATTGGCTGACGGCTGTTTGATGCTGTCAAAAAGTCCCATTGTAAAATTACCTCCTTTGCGGATTCATTTTGCTTACAGCTATATCTTACACGATTTGCACAAAAAAATCAACTATATATCCAAAAATCGTGACATAATAAATTGAGGGTCCGGTGTTGACCGGACCCTGTAATGTTAGTTTTGTTAAATTACCTGTAACTGAATCTCCCCGCCGTCGGAGGTAACGTTAATCGCGGTGAGATTGCCGGTCTTTGAGGCAATCATCGCTTCGGCGATTTTTTCCTCTACCTCGCGGCGGATGGTATGGCGCAAATCACGCGCGCCGCTCTTGCCGCCGCAGGATTTCCTGGCGAGGTACTCGCACGCCTTTTTATCGTAGGTGAAGGCGATATGCTTCTCCTCCAGAGCAGGCACATACTCGCCGAGCATGAGCGAAGCAATCTCAATATAGTTCTCCTCCTTGAGAGAGTTGAAGACAATTACCTCGTCCACACGGGCGATAAACTCAGGTCTGAGGAAGTCGGAGAGCGCCTTCATGACCTTCTCTCTGGAAGCGTCCTCCGCGGTCTTGCCGAAACCGAGCGCGCTTTCCTTGCTGCCGGAGCCGGCGTTGGAGGTCATGATGATGACGGTATTCTCAAAATTGACAGCTCTGCCGTGCGCGTCCGTCACCTTGCCCTCGTCGAGAATCTGAAGCAGGATATTGAGCACGTCGGGATGCGCCTTTTCAATCTCGTCAAAGAGCAGCACCGAATACGGACGGCGGCGCACCTTCTCCGTGACCTGTCCGGCTTCGTCATAGCCGACATAGCCGGGCGGTGAACCGATGATCTTGGAGACCGAGTGCTTCTCCATGAATTCGGACATATCGAGACGGATGAGGGTCTCGGGCGTATCGAACAGCTGCTGGCTGAGCACCTTGACGAGCTCCGTCTTGCCGACGCCGGTCGGTCCGACAAAGATGAAGGAAGCCGGTCTGCGTCTCGGTGAAATCTGACAGCGGCTGCGCTTAATTGCGGAGGCAAGCGCCTCGACAGCCTCGTCCTGACCGATAATTTTCTTTTTCAGCTCATTTTCCAGATTCGCCAGCTTGGACAGCTCGTTTTCACGGACTCTGGAAGCCGGAATACCCGTCCACAGCTCAATGACTTTGGCGATATCCTCCTCGGTGACGTGGGCAATCAGCTCCTCCGGGTCAAAGCCTGACAGCTCGGAATCAATGCGCGCCAGCTGGGTGTTGACCTCGGCGAGCTTCTCGTAATCAACCTCATCGGCGCCGGAAAGGTCGTCGCGCATCCTGAGCAGCGCGCCCTTTTCATCGCGGAGCTTGTCACTGCGCTCCAACGCCTTGTTTCTCAGCGCGGCGCAGGCGCAGCTCTCGTCGAGCAGATCAATCGCCTTGTCGGGCAGGAAACGGTCGGTGATGTATCTCTCGGAAAGCACAACAGTCTTGCGGACAATATCGTCATCCACAATCACGCGGTGGTGCTTTTCGTAATATTCTTTGACGCCGGCAATGACCTCGATGCTCTGCGCAATTGTCGGTTCGCCTACCTTGACGGGCTGGAACCGGCGCTCCAAGGCGGAATCCTTTTCGATGTATTTACGGTACTCGTTGAAGGTGGTCGCACCGATTACCTGCACCTCGCCGCGTGAAAGCGCCGGTTTGAGGATATTGGCGGCATTCATGGTGCCTTCGCTGTCGCCGGTACCGACCAGACTGTGCACCTCGTCGATGAAGAGAATGATGTTGCCGCTCTCCTTGATTTCGGAGACAAGTCCCTTGATACGGCTCTCAAACTGTCCTCTGAACTGGGTGCCCGCCACCAGCGCGGTGAGGTCGAGCAGCTGAATCTCCTTGTGACGGAGACGCTGCGGCACGTCGCCGGAAGCGATTCTCAGCGCCAGTCCCTCGGCAATCGCGGTTTTACCAACGCCTGGCTCACCAATCAGGCAGGGATTGTTCTTGGTACGGCGTGACAAAATCTGAATTACGCGCTCAATCTCGGTGTCTCTGCCGATAATGCGGTCGATTCTGCCCTCTCTCGCCTTACGCGTCAAGTCCTCGCAGTAGAGGTTGATGTGCTTGCGCTTCTTCTCTTTCTTGTCGTTCTTTTTGCCGCCGTTCGTCTGGTCGCCGGACTGGGCGTTTTTGCCAAACATATTATTGAAGAAATTCGGGAACGCCGGCGCGCCGTGTGAAAAATCGTCATCATCGCTGCCGGGCTTTTCCTCGTCAAATCTGTCCATCTGTTCCGCGAGATTGGCACTGCCGAGCTGCTCCATCAGCGTATTCAGGTCGCCGCCCTGCATGAGCGAATTCATCTGCTCCTGCACATTCTCCAAATCCTCGTCAGAAATGCCCATCTTCTGGATTAAATCCTCGACAGGCTTGATTTTCAGCTCCTTGGCACAGGTCAGGCAATAACCGGTGGTGGGAGCATCCTTGCTGCTGTTATTGGTAACGAAAACGACAGCCTGCCGTTTTCCGCATCTGCTGCATAACATATGTAAATACCTCAAAAATCATTATTGTGTCAACGGCGGCACTGCCGCCGATTATATTCTATCCTATCTTTTTCAAAAAAGCAAGCGCTTCACGCAAGCTTCACTTATTTTTTGCTTCTTTCAACAGATTGAAGAACAAAACCGCGTATTTCACCAGCGCGAATACCATGACCGCTGCCGTCAGCACAAACAGCACGATAATCAGCATGTCGCTTTCGTAGTTGAACGCCGCCTTTAAGAAGATAATCGTCACGACGGAAAAATAGAACACAACCGTCGCGAATTTTCCGTACCATTTTGCCGCCGGAGGCGTGATGTGCTTCACCAAAAGAATCAGTCCGCAGAGGAGCATGGCAAATTCCTTGAACATCAGAATCCCCATCAGCGGTAAGAGTGACGGAATATAAATCAGCATGCACAGCGCCACAGAAAAAAGCGTCACCTTATCCGCGCAGGGATCGAGAATCTTGCCGAGCGAGGTTACCTGGTTGAGCTTGCGCGCGAGCAAACCGTCAAAGCAGTCAGTCAGTCCGGAGACGCCGATACAGATTGCCGCCTGAATATATTGTTGATTAACAAAGAAGTACACAAAAGGCACGACCAGAATAAAACGCAGATAGGTCAGTAAATTTGGAACGGTAAACAGATCAGAAGGCTTGAAGCTCCACTGCTCATTATCCATTTCGATCACCCCATAATACACAATGTCCGAAAGATGGCGCCGTAAGTTTGCGCATCCAGTTTGAAACTTGGGCTTGCAGAAGTCATTATAACATAAAAAATATTAATTGCAAGAAAAACAAACACAAAACCTTCCGCAAAGCCGAGAATACCGCCGAAAAAATGATTGATACCGCTCAGCCCTGTCGCGTGAACAGCGCGCAGAATCACACGGATAATCATCTTAATAATCATCATCATCACAAGAAACAGCACCAGCATCAGCGCCATGGAAAGCACCGCAATAATAATGCGGCTGAGCGGCTCCTCAATCGCCTTGGCAATTGAGCTTGCCTGATTCTTGCCGATAAACATACCGTTCTGCAGATCCTCATAACTGATACCCAGCGGCGTAAAAACAGCGCTGATGATGGCATCGAGCCACTGGGGAACCGCTTCCAGCGATTTGGCTATCGCCTCGGAAACGCCGTTCTTCATAATCTGCTCTTCTAGGTTGGCGGTGACGGCGGGTTTGAGAAACGTCGCGTAAATCCATAGCGCAAGTCCGTTGGAAATCCAGCGGGACAAAAGCATACCGACGACCAGTCCCACCAGGTTGAGCAGGGTGCGGGCAATGCCGCGCCATGCGCCCAGAACAGTAAAAAGCAGTACGGCAACAATGATAATAATGTCAATTGTCATAGTTTCTCCTTATTCCTTCGCAGAATCCGAGGTCGCGTACCTGCTCAGATTGAAGGCTCTGACCTGGTTGACGCTGAGCACATAGGCGGAGGTGTCGGAGGTCAGCAGCAGCGTTCTGGCGCCGGTGCCGGCGTCGCAGGCGTATTTGAGCTCACCGGCGCTGTTGAAGGCGTAAATGGTGTTGCCGTCGAGCACCGCCATGGTGCCTTTGTAGACGGAGAAGGACTTCGCGCCGTATTCGCTGTCCACAGTGGCAATTTTGTCGCCGCCGTCATTATAGCTTATGAGAGAGCAGCTTCTGCCGTCACCGCTTTTTGAGAGCGCCAGCGCAAAGGATTTGGTCGAAGGATTGAAGCAGTAGTTCGTCAGCGGCTTGTCCTCATAGCTGACGGTGGTGTAGTTTTCCGCGCCGACCGATACCACATAGGCGGCTTTGGCGCCAATCAGTGCCGCTCTGCCGCCGCTGATGAAGGCGCTGTCAATTATCGCGTCGTCGTCAATCTTGTAGACGGAGACGGGCTCCTCCTTGGAAAAATCAAGGGTGTACACGCCGGTCTGCATGCCGCCGTTGTCACTGGTAACGCCGCTGCAGACACAGCCGGAGCCGTCGCCGTTAATCGCGACGGAATTGATGTAATATTCCGAAAAAGAATATTTATAGATACGGTTATTATTTTTATCGAAAGCGTAAAGCTGGCTGAGAAAGCCGTTACCCTCGGTGACAAGGCAATAGTTGCCGTTCGCGGCTATCGCGCCGGTATAGATAACACCCTCGGCGGTACCGGAATACAGCTCCTTTTCGTAGGTGAGAATCTGATAACCTGCCTCGCCGAGACCATAGGCGAGGAAACGGTTCTCGCAGGTTTTGAGCACCGGCTTTGAATAGCGCAGCTGGACGTTGGCAATTTCGTTGCCGGAGCTGTTGAGCGAGATAAAGGAGGTGTCGGAGGCGTAGGCGACTCTGTTCTGATTCACCGTGAAGTTGCCCGGCTTGACCTCGGAGCCGACAATACTGACCGGATAGCCCTTGCCGCCGTTGCCGAGCACGTCGTACGTCCACCATATCGCGATATTCTCCGGAGAGAGCTTGTCGCGGTTGACAAACGCGAGCACCGCCAGCACCGCTACCAGCACAATCGCCGCGCCGATGATGATTTTTTTGATAGCCTTGGGAGAGAGGTTGGTTTTTTCCTGTTCGTAATCGTCAAGGGGCATGTCCTCATAGCTGATGACCGTGCGCTCCTTGTTTGGCTTTTTTTCGATATACCTTCCCTTTTTCTTATGAAACATATTGAACTCCGTAATCAATAATGAACCAGATTGAGATACAATCCGCAAGCCGGCGCAGTAGGTCCGGCAAAGCTGCGGTCACGTTTTTCGAGAATCTGCGGAATCGCGTCATAACTGAGCTTTCCCTGCGCCATATACAGCAGGGTGCCCACCATGATGCGTACCATATTATAGAGGAAGCCGTCCGCCTCCACCTTCATCGTCACCATATCGCCTTCGCGCGTGACGGAAAACGCCTTGACGCTGCGCGTCAGGTCACCGGGTTCTCGGTGGTCGAGCGTACAGAAGGAGGTGAAATCATGGCTGCCGACGTAAGCCTGCGCCGCCTGATGGAGCTTTTGCGCGTCCAGCGGATAGCGGTAATGCAGGGCGTAGCCCTCGAGAAAGGGGCTGCGCACCTCGCTGTTCCAGATTTTGTAGATATATTCCTTGCTTTTGCAGCTGTAGCGCGCGTGAAAATCCGCTGCCACCTCGCGGCAGTCCTTGACGGCAACCGTCAGCGGCAGCCAGCGGTTCAGGGCGGCTCTCAGGCGCTCCGGCGGAATCGGATGGGCGGTTTTGACGCTGACGCAGTACATGTTGGCGTGTACGCCGCTGTCGGTGCGGCTGCAGCCCTTCAGCTCAAAATTCTCGCCGACGACCTGTGCCAGCGCGGTTTGCAGGGCTTCCTGCACTGTGAAAGCGTTCGGCTGAATCTGCCAGCCGTGAAAAGACCTGCCGTCGTATGTGATTGTCAGCAGCAGGTTTCTCAGATTGCCGCCTTCAGAAAGATGTCGCATAACACCACTCCGCCGATAATCAGCGCCAGCGCGACAAAGCACGCCGCGTCTCTCCCTGACATGCGCAGGGTTTTCATTCTTGTGCGTCCTGTTCCGCCGCGGTAACAGCGGCACTCCATCGCCGTCGCGATATCATAGGCTCTTCTGAACGCCGAGACAAAGAGCGGAATCAGAATCGGCACCAGCGCCCTGGCACGGCGGATAAAATTGCCGGAATCCAGATCGGCGCCTCTCGCCTTCTGCGCCTGCATGATTTTGTCGGTTTCTTCCAGCAGCGTCGGCACAAACCGCAGCGCCAGCGACATCATCATGGCGATTTCGTGAACAGGAAAGTGTATTGTATTCAACGGCTTCATCAGCCGTTCGATTGCGTCGGTCAGCTCGGTCGGCGAGGTCGTGAAGGTCAGGCAGGAGCTGAGCAGAATCAGGCAGACAATGCGCACCGTGACGAAAATCGCCCGGTGAATACCGTTCCAGGTCAGCTTCAATATCCACCATTGCCAAATTGGCTCGCCGGAGCCGTAAAACAGGTTGAGCAGCGAGGTAATCAGCACGACAATGAGAATCACCTTGAGGCTCTTGAGATAAAACTTGAAGGGAATGCCGCCGGAAAGCAGCAGGAAAGCCGTCACGCCGACGATAATCGCCAGCGCCGGATAGTTGAAGGTGCAGAAAATCAACGCAATCAGCGCGATAAAGCCAATCAGCTTCGTTCGCGGGTCGAGCTTGTGCAGCAGGCTGCTGCCGGGAAAATACTGACCGAAGGCGACGTCTCTTACCATATCTTTCCCTCCCTTTGGAGCAGCGAGGAAAGCGTGTCAAACGCCTCGTCCACCGTCAGCACGCTGTCGGGCAAATCAATGCCCTGTTCACGCAGCGCCTGCATGATTTTGGTGACCTGCGGCACGCGCAGACCGATTTTTTCCAGCTCGTCGCCGTGAGCGAATACCTCTCTGGTGCGGTCGAGCATAAAAAGATGCGACCGGTTCATCACCAGCACCCTGTCGGCGACGCGTGCGATATCCTCCATGCTGTGGGAAACCAGCAGGACGGTATTGCCCTTCTCCTTGTGATAGTGGATAATCTGGCTGAGCAGCAGCTCCCTGCCCATCGGGTCAAGACCTGCCGTCGGCTCGTCGAGAATCAGCACCTCCGGATTCATGGCAATCACGCCGGCAATCGCCGCGCGGCGCTTTTCGCCGCCGGAGAGGTCAAAGGGCGATTTTTCCAGCATATCGGGGCGCAGTCCGGTGAACTCCGCCGCGCGTCTGACCGCGTGGTCAAGCTCATCGCCGGTCAAGCCCTTGTTGGCGGCGCCGAAGGCGATATCCTTGTAGACTGTCTCCTCAAACAGCTGGTATTCCGGATACTGGAACACCATGCCGACGCGGAAACGGATGTCGCGGATTTTTTTGGGATTTTCCCAGATATTTTTGCCGCCGAGGAGCACCTGTCCCTGAGAGGGCTTCATCAGACCGTTGAGCATCTGCACCAGCGTGGATTTACCGGAGCCGGTGTGACCGATAATGCCGATAAGCTCTCCCTGTTCAATGGAAAGACTCACGTCGTCCACTGCCTTTTTCTCAAAGGGCGTGCCGGCGCCGTAGACAAAGCTGAGATTTTTCAGTTCCAGGATAGCGCTCATTGCAGCACCTCCCGAAGCATGGCGGCACATTCCTCTGCGCTGAGCGGAATGGCCGGTATATTGGCGCCGCAGCCCTTGAGACGGAAGGCTAACTCCGCCGCCTGCGGCACGTCAAGCCGGTGTTTTTTGAGTAATTCCACCTGAGAAAAAACCTCGCGCGGCGTTCCCTCGGTCAGCACCCTGCCGCCGTCCATGACAATCACGCGGCCGGCGGTGACCGCCTCCTCCATGTAGTGCGTAATCAACACCACCGTGATGCCCAGCTCACGGTTGAGCTTGTGCAGCGTGTCCATGACCTCGTCTCTGCCGTTGGGGTCGAGCATGGCTGTCGGCTCGTCGAGCACAATGCACTGCGGCCGGATTGCCAGCACGCCGGCAATCGCCACGCGCTGCTTCTGACCGCCGGAGAGCTTGTGCGGCGCATGGGTACGGTATTCGTACATGCCGACCGCCTTCAGCGCCCAGTCAACGCGCTCGCGGATTATTTTGGGGTCTACGCCGAGATTTTCGGGGCCAAAGGCGACGTCCTCCTCGACAATGCTCGCGACAAGCTGATTGTCGGGATTTTGCAGCACCAGTCCCACCTTTTCGCGGATATCCCAGGTTTTGTTTTCGTCTGAGGTGTCATCTCCGTCCACATACACCTTGCCGCTGTCCGGCAATAGCATTGCGTTGAGATGCTTGGCAAGCGTGGACTTGCCGCAGCCGTTGTGTCCGATGACCGCCACAAACTCACCCTTGTTGACGGTGAGCGATACGCCGTCTACGGCGTTTTTGACGGGCAGCCCCTCGTCAACGTTGTCATAAGAGAAGCAGACGTTCTCCACTTGTATAAACATAGATTATTTCTCCCAGATTGCGGTTGACCCGCACGGTAAAATGAGTCCCGTGTCCGTCACCCTGAGTCCGATTTCATCGCCGGTAACATGTCCTCCAAAGCGGCTTTGCAGCATCACGCCGAGGAGATATTCCATGACCGCCGGAGAAAGTCCGGTGGTGTAGGAATTGAGGATAAAAAAAACCGGGTCGTCGCTCATGACCTGACGGCACAGCTCCACCAGCGGATAGAGCTGCTCCTCGAGCTTCCAGACCTCGCCGCCGGGACCTCTGCCGTAGGACGGCGGATCCATGATGATACCGTCGTACCGGTTGCCGCGGCGGATTTCACGCTGCACAAACTTGACGCAGTCGTCCACCAGCCAGCGCACCGGCAAATCGGCGACGCCGCTTGACCGGGCGTTTTCCTTCGCCCACTGCACCATGCCCTTGGACGCGTCCACATGGCAGACCGTCGCGCCCGCCTTCATGCACGCTAAGGTCGCGCAGCCGGTGTAGCCAAAGAGGTTGAGAATTCTGAGCGGGCGGTTTGCCTGCCGGATTTTTTCGGCGGCAAAATCCCAGTTGACCGCCTGCTCCGGAAACACGCCCGTGTGCTTGAAGCCCATGGGCTTGATGTTGAAGGTCAGCTCCCGGTAGCCGATTGTCCAGCGGTCGGGCACCTTTTTATAAGTTTCCCAGTAGCCGCCGCCCTTGTTGGAGCGGTGATAGCGCGCGTGAGCGCTGCGCCACAGGGGATTTTTCTTTTCGGTTGTCCAGATAATCTGCGGGTCGGGACGAATCAGAATAATATCGCCCCAGCGCTCCAGACGTTCGCCCGACGAGGTGTCGAGCAGTTCATAGTCCTGCCAGTGTTCGGATAAACGCATGGTATCAGTCTTTCTGTCTTAATTTTCGCCAAATAAATTGGGCTGCGTCACTGCGCCGGGCACAGCGCCCTTCGGGAAGTCGTAGCCGAGATGACGGCAGCCTTCCGCGGTGATACATCTGCCGCGCGGTGTGCGGCTGAGGAAGCCAATCTGCATGAGATACGGCTCGTATACGTCCTCTATCGTGACGGCTTCTTCGCCGATTGCCGCCGCGAGGGTTTCCAGTCCGACGGGACCGCCGTTGTAGAAGCGGATAATCGCTTCGAGCATGCGCCGGTCATTCTGGTCAAGACCAAGCTCGTCGATTTCGAGACGGTCAAGCGCGGTTCTGGCGGTCTCCAACGTAATCACGCCATCGGACATCACCTGCGCGAAGTCGCGCACACGCTTGAGCATGCGGTTGGCGATACGCGGCGTGCCGCGTGAACGGGAGGCGATTTCTATCGCGCCCTCGTAGTCGATTTTGATGCCGAGAATACCGGCGCTGCGCGTGATGATACTGGCGAGCTCCTCCGGCGTGTACAGCTCCAAACGCAGCAGCACACCGAAACGGTCGCGCAGGGGCGCGGTGAGCTGACCGGCTCTGGTGGTGGCTCCCACCAGCGTAAACCGCGGAAGCGGCAGATGGTAGGAAGCCGCCATCTGTCCCTTGCCGGTGATAATGTCAATCGCGAAGTCCTCCATAGACGGGTAGAGGATTTCCTCTACCGCACGGCTGAGACGGTGAATCTCGTCGATAAAGAGCACGTCGCCCTCGTTGAGATTTGTCAGCAGCGCCGCCAAGTCACCGGGCTTTTCAATCGCCGGACCGGAGGTGATGCGGATATTCACGCCGAGCTCGTTGGCGATAATGCCGGCAAGCGTGGTTTTACCCAGTCCGGGCGGTCCGTAGAGGAGGACGTGGTCGAGGGTTTCGTGGCGGATTTTTGCCGCCTCGATATAGACGCGGAGATTTTCCTTCGCCTTCTCCTGACCGATGTATTCGTCTAAATTTTTCGGACGCAAGGGATTATCGCCCTCGGGCGTGTCCTCGGGGATTTCCTTGGCGTCCATGATTCTGTTTTCAAAGTCAAAGTCGTCTGCAAAATGTGTATTGCTCATTTACTTTCTTCCCATCTGTCTGAGCGTCATGGCTATCAGCTGCTCCACCGGCAGGCTGCTGTCAAGCGTGGCGAGTACCGGCGCGATGTCGGAGGGCGCGTAGCCCAGCACGCCCAGCGCTTCAATCGCCTTGGGCACGTTGCCGGTGGCGGCGTTCGCGGCTCCGGCGCTGACCGGCAAGGTGTTGTCGGAGGCGGCAGCCTTGGCGAGCTTGTCCTTTAATTCGAGAATAATGCGCTGCGCAATCTTTTTACCGATTCCGGGTGCGCGTGTAATCGTTTTGATGTCGTCGGTGGCAATCGCCATGGCAACCTGCTCCGGGCTTAATTCCGAGAGAATCGCCAGCCCTGCCTTCGGTCCGACGCCGCTGACGCTGATGAGCGTTTTGAAGGTGTCAAGCTCCGTTTTGGTGGCGAAGCCGAACAGCTCCATCGCGTCCTCGCGGACGTTAAGGTGGGTGTAGAGCATGACTTCCGTACCGATTTTGATGGTTTTCAATGTGTTGACGGTGGTCTGGCAGTAATAGCCGACGCCGCCGCATTCCACAACCGCGCCGGAAAGCGTGGTGTGAATGAGTTTTCCCCTGACCGAGTAAAGCATATTTCCCCCATATATTGCTCATTGATAGTGTGTTCCCCTGTCGTACATGGCGCGCCGCAGCGCTGAGCCTGCCGCCTGCGCGTGACAAATCGCGATCGCCAGCGCGTCGGCAGTGTCGTCCGGCTTGGGCATTTCCTCGAGCTTCAACAGCCGGCGCGTCATCTCCATGACCTGCGGCTTCTTCGCCTTGCCGTAGCCGGTCACGGCGGTTTTCACCTGCAAAGGGGTGTATTCAAAAATCGGAATTTTCAGCTTTTGCGCCGCCAGCAGGGTGACGCCCCTTGCCTGCGCGACCTTGATGGCTGTTTTCTGGTTGGTCTGGAAGTACAGGCGCTCGATTGACAGCGCGTCCGGACGGCAGCGGCTGAGAATCGCGGTCAGCTCGTCGAAAATATATTCCAGCCGCGCGTTGAAATCGGTATGCGCTTCGGTCTCGACAGAGCCGTAACCAATCGCCCGGTAGCTGTTGTTCTGAAACGCTATCGCGCCCCAGCCGACAATCGCGTATCCCGGGTCAATTCCAAACACAATCAAAACAATTCCTCCGAAAATGGCATAATGGTACATTCTTAGATATTATACCACAACAGAGGAATGAGTGCAATATTTATTTCTGTTTTTCGAGCGTGACGGCGCTGCCGTTCATGCTCAGCAGGAGCGTATCGCCCTGCGGCACATAGTCAAAGCCGTAGTTCTGCCCGAGTGACGGGTCGAAAATCACCAGCTGCGTTTGGTCGGCAAGGTATTTGCCCTCGATGGTGTCGCTCTCGCCGCCGTTTTCCAGATGAAGCGCCGCGGTATCGCCCGAAAAAGTCAGCGAAACCTGTCCGCCTCCCTTCAAATCCGCCTTCCATGCGAAAGAGGTCAGCTCGTCGATATAGCCGGAACGGCTCTGACAGCCGGTCAGCAACAGGATACAAGAAAAAATAACAGTTCCGACAAATTTTTTCATTTTATTCCGCCCTTTCGTTATAGAATATTCCCTGAACCGTTTGTTTATTCTTTACAGTTCTGTTATTTTTCTTGAAAAGCAAAATAAAGTTTGCTATAGTCATAATGGATTGGAGTGATTTGTTTGCAGAGAGAGATTACAGCCCCCTGCAATATCTTCGAGGAAAACGGCGAAGTCATGCAGGCAGGCTGGGCGAGAACCCCGGTGTTCCGGCTCAACGAGGAACAGAGCAAGGCGCGCGGCAAGCTCGGCGAAAAGGACAGCTATTTTGTCAACAACGGCGAGGTATCGCTCTATCTGTCCGTTGAGAACTTCGGTACGGAGTTTTCTGTGAATATCGCGGTTGCCGATTTGAAACGCGGCGGCGTACTCAGCGACTGCGTGTACAAAAAACTGCATATTCTGCGCGGCGGTCTGCCCAAAACCGGCGACGGCGGCGAATTCAATTACAGCGATAAGCGCATGGCGCTGCAGCTGGGCAGCAACATGGACGGAAGATTTCTGAAATGCGAATTTGAAGAATTCGGCGGCAGACAGCCAATGGAATTTCAGATTGTGCTGAAAAAAACGCTCAGTGAAAGCCTCAACGAGCTGGCTCCCTTTGAGCGCAACCGGCGGTATTTTTACCTCAAGCGTTTTGCGCCGGATTATACGGCGAAGGGCATGATTCGCATCGGCGGCATGAATTATTCTTTAGAAGAAAATAGTTCCCGCGCATATTTTGACTGGACGCGCTTTTCCAAGCCGCGTCCGCACCATTACCAGCGATTGAGCGCCGACTGCATGATTGACGGCAAGCGTTTTTCACTGTGTCTTGCCAGCCGCGTCGGCGACAACCGCTACGGCAACGAAAACTGCTTCTTCTACGGAGGCAAGCTCGAAAAGCTCTCGCAGATTAACGTCAAGGGCACGCCGAACCGCATGGACAGGCCGTTTTATTTCAGAGGCGGCATGTCGGCGCTGGACATCACCTTCAAGCCCTTCACCGTGCAGGGAAACGCCATGACGGCGGATATGAGCGGCACGTCGGTGATTTTCGGCAGGCTCTACGGCACGATTAACCGCGTGGATATGGAGCAGCCGCTGGTGCTCGACAACGCGCAGGCGCACCTGGTTTTTTCGGATTTTTAAACTGATAAAAACGCTGTGAAGCTCAAAGGCTTCACAGCGTTTTCTCTCTGCTTTTAAACCTTGCCGGCAAGCGCTCTGCCCAGCCAGATATCCGCGATATCCATCGCCAGAAACAGGCCGTTCTTCTCGCTGGACTTGACCAGCGCCTTTCTCGGAGAAAGGTAAGGGTCGGTCGCCATCAGCTGCACCGTCACCTTGTCGGCAATCTCGTTGCCGTTGACGGTCTTTTTGGATTTAATCTCCATTCTGATGACATACGGCTCCTCCATGTTGCCGTAGTAAATCTCGTCGCCGCAGCGAACCAGAGGTCTGCCCTTGTAGGTAGCAAACTCCTTCTTTTGTGCGTCAGCCACAAGCAATCATCCTTTCTGAGTTATACGTTGAGGTAGGATTTTACCAGTGCTTCCAGCAAATCGTCGCGGTCAATCGCGCTGATGATATTGCGCGCATTGTTGTAGGTGGTGATATAGGTCGGATCCTCGCTGAGAATGTAGCCGACAATCTGATTAATCGGATTGTAGCCTTTCTGGCGCAGCGCGTCATAGACGATGGTCAGACCGGTTTTAATCTGATCGTCCTTTTCATCACCCAATGAGAAAATCATTGTCTTTTCTAACATACGGAAGCACCTCCTATGGTTCTATTCTATTATTATACTATACAATCGGGCAAATTTCAAGGGTTATTTGCACGGGATTTACCGCAGATTGACGTCAATTGCTTTCAGGTTCTCAATGACGCGGTTCATAATCTCCTGCACCTCGCCCGAGGAAAGGGTTCTCTCGGCAGAAGAAAACTCAAAGCGGATAGTAACACTGTGGAAGTGTTCGGTGTCGTAGGTATCGACAATCCGGGTGCTTTTGAGAATCCCGCCGCCTTCGTTCTCCCAGCATTTTTTGAGGTCGCGGAAGAATACGCCGGTTGGTACAATCACGCTGATGTCGTAATCCATCGGCGGGAACTTGGAAGGCTCCTCGTAGCTGATGGAGGCATTCTTCACGCTTGCGAACGCGTCCATGTCGATTTCCGCAAAGACAATGCTGCTCTTCTTGTCAATCTTCCTGGAAACAACCGGATGAACGATACCGAGGGTACCGATTGTCTTGCCGTCCAGCAGGACGGTGTTGAGATTGACCGGGTGCTCATAGCTGTGAGCCGGCTCGGCTGTCCGGTAATCAAGCGGCAGATGCTTGAGGTCGTCGGCAATCACCGCGAGCATGTCGCGCAGCCTGAAATAGAGGTCACGGATATCGGCGGTCTTGCTGTAGAGCGTAACGGCGAGCTTTTTGTGCTCAATGCAGAGGTTGTCGCTGTCCACGCCTTCCACGACTCTGCCGATTTCGAAGATACCGAACTCCGGCGCATAGCCGACGTTGGTCTTGACCTGGCAAAGCTGGGTGGGAATCATGGTTCTGCGGATAGTCTCGATATTCGGGTTGGTCGCGTTGGCGAGCTTGATGTTCTCCTCAACCGGAATGCCGAGCGCCTTCTGCTCGTCGGCGTAAGCCCACACATAGGAATGAACCTCGTGCAGGTTGTAGCGCTTGACGAGGATATCCTTTATCTTATCCTCGTTGCTCTTGACAGCGTCCTCGCGGACGGGATAGAGCGGTGAACGCGTGGTGTTGATGTCAAAATTATCGTAGCCGTAGATACGGGTGATTTCCTCGATGATATCCGCCTTCATAGTGACGTCCTTGGTGGCTCTCCAGGAGGGAACCTTCACATCAAAATCGTCGCCGTTGAGACTGACGGCAAAGCCAAGGCTTTCGAGCGTCTTGACAATGGTGTCGCTGCTGATTTCGATACCGGTGTAGCGGTCAACGAACGCCTTGTCAAAGGTCAGATCCACCTGCGGATAATGATAAGCGTACTCATCGGTCAGAGCGGAAACGACCTGCACGCCGCCGTCGTACTGCTGTAAGAGGTAGAGGAAGCGTGCAATCGCCGGAACGGTCATTTCGGGGTCAAGGCTCTTTTCATAGCGCATGGAAGCGTCGGTACGGTGCGCCAGACGGACGGTGGATTTGCGGATGGAAGCCGCGTCAAAGGTCGCGGATTCCAGCGTCAGGGTGGTGGTGTCCTCCACAATTTCGGAATCGAGACCGCCCATGATACCGGCAATCGCCACGGGGGTGTTGTCGTTGCAAATCATGAGGGTGTTCTCGTCAATCTTTCTGTCCACACCGTCAAGCGTCCGGAACACAAAGGGCTGGTCAAAGCGCTTGATGCGGATTTTGCCGACCTTGCGTGAATCAAAGGCGTGCATGGGTTGTCCCATTTCGAGCATGAGGTAGTTGGTGAGGTCAGCGAGGAAGTTGATGCCTCTCATGCCGCAGTAGAACAGGCGGATACGCATGTTGACCGGACTGACGGAGCGCTTGATGTTCTCGACCTGCAAACAGGAATAGCGCTGACACAGCGGATCCTCAATCTTCATATCGACCTTCTGCAGTGCGTTGTAGGCTTCCAGATCGGCGGTATCGAGCGGCTTGAGCGGTCTGCCGGTCAAAGCGGCAAACTCGCGCGCGATACCGTAGTGACCCCAGAGGTCGGGGCGGTTGGTGAGGGACTTGTTGTCAACCTCAAAGATGATATCGTCAATCTCGTAGATATCCTTCAGATCGGTGCCGTTGGCAACGTCGTCGGTAATATCCATGATACCGGAGTTGTCGTCGCTGATACCGATTTCCGCTTCGGAACAGCACATGCCGCAGGACATGAATCCGGCAAGCGGTCTGGGCGCGATTTCGATTTCACCGATTTTGGCGCCGACCTTGGCAAAGGCGGTTTTCATGCCGACGCGCACGTTGGGAGCGCCGCAGACAACGTCGGTCAGCTCGGCTTCACCGGCGTCCACCTTCAAAAGATGGAGCTTTTTGGAATCGGGATGCGGCTCGACGGACTTAATCTCCGCGACAACAATGCCGCTGATATCGGAGCCCTTGAAGAAAATCTCGTTTTCGACCTCGGCGGTCGCGAGTGAAAATTTGTGGATATAGTCTACCTTGTCCAGACCGGTGAAATCCACAAAGTCTGAAATCCAGTTCATTGATAAAAACATTGATACTCTCCCCCTTCTTAATTCTCGTCGTCGGTGAACTGCGACAGCGATTTGAGGTTGCCGCTGTTGAGGTCGCGGATATCCTTGACGCCGTACTTCATCATAGCCAGACGGGTCAGACCGAGACCGAACGCAAATCCGGTGTACTTGTCGGGGTCAATGCCGCCTTCACGGAGCACGTTGGGATGAATCATGCCGCAGGGGCAAAGCTCCAGCCAACCGCTGTGCTTGCAGGAAGGACAGCCGGCGCCGCCGCAGATTTCGCAGTTGATGTCCAGCTCAAAGCCGGGTTCTACGAACGGGAAAAAGCCCGGGCGCAGGCGCACCTTGATATCGCGCCGGAACACCTCGGAGAGCATGGTTTTCATAAAGTAGATGAGGTTGGAGATGGAGATGTCCTTGTCGACCATCATGCCTTCCATCTGGAAGAAGGTGTTTTCGTGGCAAGCGTCGGTCGCCTCGTTGCGGAAGCAGCGTCCCGGGAAAATCGCCTTAATCGGCACGCCGTTTTCAATCAGGTTTTTGCCGTATTTTCTGAGAATCGCGTTCTGTGCCGCGGAGGTCTGGGATTTGAGCAGCTGACCGTTTTCGAGATAGTAGGTGTCCTGCATATCTCTCGCCGGATGATGCTTCGGGATATTGACGGACTCAAAGCATTCGTAGTCGGTGACGACCTCGGGATAGTCCTCCACGGTGAAGCCCATGGACCGGAATACCGCTTCGCACTGGCGCTGAGAGAGCGTAATCGGATGATAAGAACCCCGCTCGAGCGCAGGCGGCGTGGTGACGTCAAACACCGGCATCAGGCCGATTTCTATCTCAATCGCCTTTTCGTTAAGCTCATTGACCTTTGCGTCAATTTTTTCTGCCGCGTAGGCTTTCAGGCGGTTGACCTCCGCGCCGAAGGTTTTTCTCTCCTCGCCGTTCAAATCCTTCATGCCCTTGAGCAGAGCGGTGATGGCTCCCTTTTTACCCAGCATAGCAACGCGCACTCTGTCCAGCTCGGCAAGGTCGGTAGTCGTGTTGAGCTTCTTCTTGATTTCTTCTTTGAGAATATCAATTCTTTTGTCCATAATCTTCCTCCGTTATTCAATCTGTATACCAATAGAAAATCCCTGCGCCAAAAAAAGCGCAGGGACGAAATGAATCCGTGGTACCACCCTGATTTCCGCAAACGCGGACACTCATTGTGCCTGTAACGGGGCAAACCGTTGAAGCCTACTGCGATTTTCAGCCTCACCACTCGGGAGTGAACTTCACACAAGGCAGCCCTGACGCGCTTTCAGCCGCTGACGCGTCTCTCTTTCAGGGCGGTAATCTTCTGCTACTCTCTCCGTCACCGTGTTATCTCATGTTATTATAACAGCTTTTTCCGCGTTTTGCAAGGGGGTAATGACAGAAAAACACGTCAATCAAAAACAGAAAAACACGTCAATCTAATTTGTTAATCATTTTGTCATATTCCGGAAGTAGGGGCGTGCATTGCACGCCCGCCGTGCCACGTTATCCTGTCAACCCGATTTAAAAGCGGAAAACGTTGTTGTCCTATTTGCGGGCGACCAATGGTCGCCCCTACTATCCGATTACATTTTTTCGTTTATGTTACAAAATATATCGATATTAGATTGACGTGACAGAAAAAAGCACAAGAAAACGGACTTCCGAAGAAGTCCGTTTATGGTCGGGATGACAAGATTTGAACTTGCGACACCACGCCCCCCAGACGTGTGCGCTACCAAGCTGCGCTACATCCCGATGCAACATGAAATATTATAGCAGATTCATCATGGTTTGTCAAGCATTTTTCAAAAGAAACAAAAATTTTACAAAAAAGGGGATGGTTGCCCATCCCCTTCAAGGTAATTCAAATTTGAATTAGTCGACTCTTCTCTTTCTCATCAGGAAGATAACGCCTGCTGCTGCGAGCATAACGCCGCCGAAGAGGAGAATCATGGTCTCGCCTTCACCGGAGCTTACAGAGCCGGTGCCGCTGCTGCTGGAAGAAGAGGAAGAGCTGCTGCCGCCGGAAGTAGTAGAACCGGAGCTGGTGTTGCCGGAATTGCTGTTGGAGTTGGAAGAAGTGTTGTTGCTGCTGTTGTCGGAACCGCCGGAAGTGCCGCCGGACTGAGCGGAAGAAGAGGATTTCTCCCATTTG
Source organism: uncultured Clostridia bacterium (assembly GCA_947170465.1). Taxonomy (GTDB): domain Bacteria; phylum Bacillota; class Clostridia; order Oscillospirales; family Acutalibacteraceae; genus Ruminococcoides. The sequence continues at coordinate 12,222 of CAMVTS010000027.1, read as the reverse complement.
ATGTCAGTTCTGCCGGATTCCTTGATAGCCTTCTCGATGTCGTCCTGACCGAGACCGAACTTCTCAGCGATTTCATCCAGCGTTTCCTGCTGGGTCTTGCCGTTATACTTGATAGCGTTGTCAAGACCGGCCTTGCCGGGATCCTTGATGAAGGTGACGAGCAGGCTGTACTTGGTCTCGCCTTCCCAGATAGCCTCACCGATAACCTTACCGGTAGAAGTAATGCAGAGAGGCGGAGCATACTTGGTAGCGTCAGCGTTCTTCCACTTTACATAGTAGCTCTGCTTGTTGGAGTCTACGCTATTCTCAACCTTGTCGCCGGTGCAGTAAGCGGTGTCACCGATGCAGGCAGAACCAACAATCAGGTCGCAGGTCTGAGCGTTCCAGTCAGCGGTGAAGATACAGCCGTACTGATGGCCGCTCTGGAAGCTGATGCCCTTCTCGTCGAGGTTAAAAGACCAGGTGCCGTCGCCGTTATCCTCCATGGCGCCCTTCTTGGAGCCCCATGTGATAATCTCGCCGTCCTTGCGGTCGTACAGATAGCAGTAGATGGTCTTGAAGTTTTTCCAAAGGCTGGAATTGACTTCAAAGTTGATTACATTGCCTGCGCCTACAGCCTCACCCTCGGCTGCGCCTACGGTTTCCTCAGCCGCGCCGACAGTTTCTTCTGCGGCAGCGACAGCTTCGTCAGTCTCAGCAGCGCTTGCGGCAATCGCAGCGGTGCTGGTCATCATTGCAGCCGCGAGAGCAATGCTTGCAATTTTCTTGAACATTTTTTGTCTCCTCCTAAAAAAATCGTTTCATCCGAGAGTTATAAAACCTCAGTAAAATAATTATACAATAAAAGTTACAAAACTTCAATACTTTTCTAAAATTTTTGTCTGTTCAATTGCACAATTCTAAGCGGGTGGTTTCGTGTTATTTTTACACGATATTGTACATTTTGACAAAAATCTGCCCATTTGTCTTATTTCAGCATGCCGAGAATGGTTTCCTTGACCAAGGCGAGCGCGTCTGAAATCTTGCTTTCATCTTTGGCGCCTGCCATTGCCATATCGGGCTTGCCGCCGCCGTTTCCGCCGGCTGCCTGAGCGACCGCCTTGACGAGCTTGCCGGCGTGTACACCCCTTCCGAGCGCGTCCTTGCCCGCGCCTGCCGCAAAGGTGACCTTGCCGTCAGAAGCGGAAGCGATAACAACAACCACGCCGCTGTCCTTATCCTTCGCTCTGCCGCACATATCGCGGAGCACGTCGGCATTCGCGCCCTTGGCGAAGCCGGTAACAATTCTGATACCGCTGACCTCCTCGCCGTTGGAGAAGAAGTCGTCCAGCTGACCTGCCGCGAGCTTTGCGTTCAGGTCGGCAATTTCCTTTGCCTGTGCCTTAATCAGCTGCTCCGCTCTCTGCGCGCTCTCAATCAGCGCCTTGGGATTGGTCTTGAGCACCGCCGCTACGCCCATCAGCATGGCGTTGGCTTTGTTGATGTAGTCGAGCACGCCCACGCCGGTGATGGCTTCGATTCTTCTTACGCCTGACGCGACAGAGCCCTCCTGACGGATTTTGAACAGTCCGAGATTGGCGGTGTTGTGCACATGGGTACCGCCGCAGAACTCCACGGAGAAATCGCCTGCGCTGACAACGCGGACGGTGTCGCCGTATTTCTCACCGAACAGCGCCATCGCGCCGAGCTTCTTGGCTTCTTCAATCGGCATTTCACGGGTCACAACGTCAATGCCCTCAAAAATCTTGCGGTTGACAAGCTCCTCCACGTCCATCAGCTCCTGAGCGGTCAGCGCCTCGAAGTGGGTGAAGTCAAAGCGGAGCATTTTGTCGTTGACAAGCTGTCCCGCCTGCTGCACATGATTGCCCAGCACCTGACGAAGCGCCGCCTGCAATAAGTGCGCGCCGGTGTGGTTGCGCATAATGTCGCTGCGTCTGTCCGCGTCCACCTCGGCGGTCACAGCCGCGCCGACGGTCAGTCCGCCCTCCTGCACCAGACAGGAGTGCAGATAGATATTGCCGGAGGTGTCCTTGGTGGTGTTGTCAACCTCAAGTGCAAAGCCCTTGCCCCTGATAAGGCCGGTGTCACCGACCTGTCCGCCGCTCTCGGCGTAGAAGGAGGTTTTGTCGAGCACCAGCGCCACGCTCTCGCCTTCTCCGGCGGTCTCAACGCGCTCGCCGCCCTTGATGATGGCAACAACCTTCGCCTCGCAGCTGAGGTCGGTGTAGCCGACAAATTCGGTCTTTTCAATATCGGAAAGGTCGGTGGAATCGGAAATCCACGCGTCCGCGCCGGCGTTTTTGCGCGCGTCACGGGAGCGCTTTTTCTGCTCCTTCAACAGCTCATAGAAGCGCTCCACGTCAACCTCGATGCCCTGCTCCTGCAGAATCTCGCGGGTCAGGTCAATCGGGAAGCCGTAGGTATCGTTCAGCTTGAACGCATCCTCGCCGCTGATTTCCCTGATGGAGTTGTTATCAATCAGGCTCTGCAGCATGCGGAAGCCCTGGTCAATCGTCTTGGCGAAGCTCTCCTCCTCGACGCGGATCACCTTGGTGATAAACGCCTCTTTCTCCTTGAGCTCCGGATAGGCGGTGAGGTTTTCCTTGATAACGGTGTCGCAGACCTTGTAAAGGAACGGTTCCTTGTAGCCGAGCAGTCTGCCGTGACGCGCAGCGCGTCTGAGCAGACGGCGCAGCACGTAGCCCTTGCCTTCGTTGGAGGGCATCACGCCGTCGCCAATCATGAAGGTGGTACTGCGGATGTGGTCGGTGATAACGCGCAGCGAAATATCGCTCTTGTCATCTCTGCCGTACTCGACGCCGGTAATCTGGGAGATGTGCTTCATGATGTTCTGCACGGTGTCAACCAGGAAGAGGTTGTCCACGCCCTGCATCACGCAGGCGAGACGCTCCAAGCCCATGCCGGTGTCGATATTGGGATGGTCAAGGGGCGTGTAATTGCCTTTGCCGTCGCTTTCAAACTGGGTGAACACGAGGTTCCAGACCTCCACAAAGCGGTCGCATTCGCAGCCAACGTGACAGTCGGGCTTGCCGCAGCCGTGCTCGTCGCCGCGGTCAAAGTATATTTCGGAGCAGGGACCGCAGGGACCGGAGCCGTGCTCCCAGAAGTTGTCCTCCTTGCCGAGACGCACCATATGGGACGGGTCTACGCCGACCTCCTTCGTCCAAATGTCAAACGCCTCGTCGTCGTCCTCATAGATGGAGACATAGAGCTTGTCCACAGGCATTTCGAGCACCTTGGTGAAGAATTCCCACGCCCACGCGGTCGCTTCTCTCTTGAAATAGTCGCCGAAGGAGAAGTTGCCCAGCATCTCAAAGAAAGTGCCGTGACGCGCGGTGATACCGACGCGCTCGATATCGGGCGTGCGGATGCACTTCTGGCAGGTCGTCACACGCTTGCGCGGCGGCGTTACCTCGCCGGTAAAGTACTTTTTCATCGGCGCCATACCGCTGTTAATCAGCAGCAAGCTGTTGTCGTCCTTTGGAACAAGTGAAAAGCTCGGGAGGCGAAGGCATCCCTTTGACTCAAAGAATTCCAGAAATTTTTCTCTGAGCTCATTTAATCCTGTCCACTGCATGTTTGATTACTCCTTTTATAGAAATGTGTTGGATTACAAATTAATCGACGCGCTTGCGAATCATCGAGCCTGCCGGAACCGGCTTGTCGGTCGTCATCATCAGGCGCTCCATCGGGTGCGGCGCGCTGTCTACCGCCTCGCCCTCTCCGTTTGTCAGAGAAAGGCAGCGGAAGATAACCGGAATACCCTCCGGAGAAAGCGCGTCGAGCGTGTCGCCCACGCAGAACTTATTGCGCTGGGTGATGACGCATGCGGTATCGCCGCGCTGTTCCTCACAGACCGCCACCTGATTGTAATGGCGGATATAGCCGCCGCTGTTGACCGCCTGTCCCGGCTCGGTGCCGAGATAGAAGCCGGTGCTGTATTCGCGGTGGCTGATTTTTTCCAGCTCCCCGCGCATCCATTCGGGCAACGTCCAGCCGTCGGGAGCAGCAAAATAGCTGTCCACGGCATGGCGGTAGGCGTTGGTGGTGATGGCGGTGTAATAGGCGGATTTGGCTCTGCCCTCGATTTTGAAGCTGGAAATGCCGGCTTGCACCATCGCGGGAATATGCTCAATCATGCACATATCGCGCGAATTATAGAGGTAGGTGCCGCCGTTTTCCTCCTCCACCGGAAAGTACTGCCCCTCGCGGGTTTCTTCCATCAGGTGGTATTTCCACCGGCACGGCTGTGCGCAGTCGCCGTGATTGGCGTCGCGTCCGGTGAGGTAGCTGGAAATCAGGCACCTGCCGGAGAAGGACACGCACATCGCGCCGTGTACAAAGCACTCAATTTCGAGCTCTTTTGGAATTTTGGCGCGTATATCGGCAATTTCGTCCAGCGGCACCTCACGCGCAAGCACCACGCGCGACGCGCCCATGTTATAGAGGACGTTCGCGGCGGCGTAATTGGTGACGCCTGCCTGGGTGGAGATATGCCGCGCGACGTTTGGCGCGTAGCGCTTCGCCATGTCGAACACGCCTAAATCCGCGATAATGAACGCGTCCACGCCGCATTCCTGCGCATAGGCGAGGAAATCCGGCAACAGCGACAATTCCTTGTCGCGCGGAAGAATGTTGCAGGTAAGATAGATTTTTCTGCCCAGCGCGTGCGCCTTTTCGCAGGCGGCTTTCAGCTCCGTCCTGTCAAAATTTTTGGGAGCTGAACGCATGCCGAACAGCTTGCCGGCAAGATAGACCGCGTCGGCGCCGTATTGCAGCGCCGCCTGCAGCGAGTCGGCATCTCCTGCCGGAGATAAGATTTCAGGTTTTATCATTTGATATACTCCAGGTTTGCCTCGTGCTCTTCAATCGTGGAGGCATAGTAAGGATTGCCGGCGCTGTCGTGGCAGAAGAAGTAGTAGCTGGTTTCGTAGGGCTTGAGCGCCGCCTTAATCGCTTCCATGCCGGGGTTGCAGATGGGTCCGGGAGGCAGTCCCTTGCTGTCGTAGGTATCGTAACGGCTCTTGTAATTCTTCTTGATGTCCGCCGGCAGCTTGTCCTCGCTGCGGTAGGGATAGAACTTGGTGGAATCCAGACCCAGGTTTTCCACGCCCTCGGAGGAATCGGAGCTCAGACGGTTGTGCAGAATGGAGGAAACGTAGTACATATCCTCCTTGTTCGCCGCCTCCGCCTGAATGATGGAGGCGATGGTCATAATCTCGTCAAGGCTGTAGGAGGTGTTGGAAACCTCAAGCATCTTGTTGACGGAATAGAGCTTGTCATAGCCAAAGTCCTGCTTCTGATAGAGCTTTGCCTCGTAGTTGTTGAGCAGCTTATAGATAATGCTGCTGGGGTCGTCGTTGACGTAGAATTCGTATTTATCCGGATAGAGGTAGCCTTCCAGCTTATAATAGCGGTCGCTGCCGTTCTTGATATTTTTGAGGAACTCAAAGTCGGAATCAAACTTGTCCGATTTGCAGAGGTTGAGAAACTCGTCCTTGTTGCCGAGCGCATTTTCCGCTTCGAGCTTGTCCGCGATTTCGAGGACAGACATACCCTCGATAATCGTCACCTCAACGGTGTCGGTACGCGCCGAATTTCCCTGAAGATTGGAGATGATCGCCTGATAGTCCATGTTTTTCGTCATTTCATAGCTGCCCTGTGAGAAGGTGTCGGACTTCGTCAGAGTGGCGTACATCTTGAAATAGCTCGGCTCGCTGATAACGCCGCTCTTGGCAAGCGCCTGCGTGACGGTGTCGATATTCGGGTTCTTGGGAATATTGACCGTCACCGCGGAATTGTCAGTGCGGTTAATCGCCAGCAGGTCGTTCATGCCGGTGATGATGAACATCGCCACCGCAGCGCCGATGATACCCACCGAAAACAGCCACGCTATGCGGAAAATCCGGCGGTTGCGGCGGTTGCGCGCCTTCAGCTCACGCTTTTCCGCCTTGCGTTTTTTCTTGAGCGAGCGCTTGGACTCGCGGGCAATCTGCACCTTGACGTCCTCGCCGCTGTAGGAGCTGATTTCCTCCGGCTCACCCGACGAGCTGTCGCCGGCTTCGTCGTAATCGTCGCGGATATCCAAGTGGAAGCTGTCCGCCTTTTTGCGGCGCTGCTCCTCTAATTCGCTGAATTGATTGTCATTACTCATAAGCACATTTCCCTATCTCCGCCTGTGGCGGTTGTGTCATTTAAGCACGGTTGATAAAGCGTTCTGTCACCAGAATGTCCACCGCCCGGTCGTAATTACCCCTTGGCAGCTCGCTGATTATACAGCGCGAATAGCAGATGCCGGCTGTCACGCCGCCAAAGCTGCTGATAAACCGGTCATAATAGCCCTTGCCAAAGCCAAGACGGTAGCGGTCATAGTCAAAACACAGACCCGGCACCAGGCAAAGTCCTGCCGTCCGATCCGCCGCTGTTTCGCATTTTGCGGGGTCCGGCTCCATGATGCCGTATTTGCCCGGCGCTAAGTCCCCATAGGAATGTATGAAATAAAAATCCATTTCATTCTCGTCAGCCCGGCACTTCGGCACCGCTACGCGCTTGCCCCTTGCGAGCGCCTCGCGGATTATCGGCTCGGTGTCGCACTCGATGCCGGTAGAAATGAAGGCGAACAGCGTGTCACACGCCGCAAATTCCTCCAGTGCGCAAAAGCGTTCGCAGAGCTGTTCGTCCAGCTTCTTTTTCAGCGCCGGTTCGCACTCGGCACGGAGCTTTTTATAGTGGGCGCGCAGCTCACGCTTGCGCTGCCGCACGTTGATTAAAGACATTGCATATCCTCAATCACCTTGTCGGCGGCTTCCTTTGATTTTGCCAGCGCCACAATCGCGTGACCGAATTCAATCGCGCAGCCTGCGCCCTTGCCGGTCACGACATTGCCGTCGGTGACGGCGTGCTTGCCGGTGTAGTTCGCGCCCTTGAGCTCCTTTTCAAAGCCCGGGAAGCAGGTGGCGTCCCTGCCGCAGAGAATACCGAGGTGACCGAGAATGGACGGCGCGGCGCAGATAGCGGCGGTGATTTTGCCGTTTTCATAGCTGTATTTGACGTACTCCAGCACCTTGTCGTCCTTTCCGAGGTTGATGGTGCCCGGCATGCCGCCGGGCAGTACCACGCCCTCGAGGTGTTCTGTCGTCAGGTCGTTTTTCAAGATATCCGCCTTCACAGTGATGCCGTGAGAGCTGGTGACATATTCGCCGGTCACGCCGACGGTTTTGACGTCGAGCTTGGCTCTGCGCATGACGTCCAGTGTCGCGAGTGCTTCGGTTTCCTCAAAGCCCTCTGCAAGAAATACATAGAACATAGTAATCTCCTTCCGTTATTACAGATAATCCTGTAGTTTTTCTTCTATTTCAGCAGCAATCCGGTCGATTGTTTTCATTTCCCCGTTCTCGCAGCAGTCAACGCGCAGCCAGCCTCTTTTTTCAGCAGCGTAGAGCGCGCTTTCACGGCAGCTGAGAAGGAAACGCAGATTGCTCTCGTGCAAATCTTTCTTTGAGTTGTCGCCGCCATAGCGTTTTTCCATCAGCTTTTGCGAAACTTCCGGCGCTACGTCAAGATAGAGCACCGCGTCCGGTCTGGGGAGTCCCAGGCGGTCATATTCAAAATTCTCCTGCCACGCAATAAACGCGTCGCGTTCCTGCAGCGGCACCTTTGACATCTGGTAGATAATGTTCGAGGTAGCGTAGCGGTCGCAGAGGAAAATCACGTCGTCCTGATAGTCCTGTTTCCAGCTTTTCAGGTAGCCGGCGACGCGGTCAACGGCGTAAAACGCCGAGGCTGCGTAGGCGTTGACGTCCTCCGGCTTGCTGCCGAATTCGCCGCCGAGGTACATCTTTACCGGCGCGGAAGCCGGACTGTCATAGTCGGGGAATTCCAGCTTGCGCACCCTTTTGCCCTGCGCGGTGAGCTTTTCATAGAGCCTGGCGGTCTGGGTTGCCTTGCCGCTGCCGTCGAGCCCTTCAATCACAATTATCTTTCCCATAGTTTACTTTCTTCCGTATTTTTCGCGGACTTCCTTCGTTTTGCCGCAGCACATGGCGCCCTCCGGACAGGGTCCGAACAGACAGGAAGGTCCGCAGTTTTTAAACAAATGCGGCGCGACCTCCATGCACTTGAGCAGCATTTGCTCGGCTACCTCGCGGATTTCCCACTGGGCGCGGTTGCAACAGCGGTGAGCAAAGAAATTGTGCAGGCTTCTGGCATTGAAGGTACAGACGATTTTGGTGGTCGAGGCGTTCGGCAGAATGAACCGCGCGTCCTCGTTGGCTTTCTTGACAAAGGCGTTGAACTGCTTTTTGTTGTCGGTACGGAAGGTGCCGATGATTTCCTCGTCGGTCAGCGCTGACGGCTCGCCGAGGTACTCCCGGATATAGCCGGCAACCAGCGCGTCACGGATTTCACGGTAGGCTTCGCTCTGCTGTTCAATCACCTTGTTATAGGCGGCAAGCGCCTTTTCGTTTCCGGCAATCTCCGGCGGCGTGACGAAATCAAACTTGGTGCCGTCAACATAGCGCTGGGACTGCTGGCTGTAGGAGGCAATGCGGTGGCGAACCAGCTGATGGGAACAGGCGCGTGAAATGCCCTCGATACCAAAGGTAAAGGACACATGCTCCGTTGGGCTGGCGTGTCCTAAATCGGACAGCATGTCGATAAACGCCGCGGTCTTTTCCTCGGTCAGTCCGTCGCGGATATCCTCGATACCCGACGGCGAATAGCAGAGCTTTGCCGCCATAGCGACTGTCTGCTCCGGATTGGGCGTATAATTGAGCAAGGTTACTTTAACCGCCATACAAAATCCCCCTTAACGATACAGTTATCTTCATTTTATCACATAATCGTTTGTATTATAACATTTTCCGAAGGCGATTTCAATAGGTGACAAACAAAAAAGCAGGGCTTGGACACGCCAAACCCTGCCAATTATGCTATTATACTAAGTATTAATCGCCAAACTGATTAAATCGTGCGAGAAACTCTCTGGTTCTGGCGCTCTGAGGATTGTCAATCACCTGCTGCGGCGTGCCCTCCTCCTCAATCAAACCGCCGTCCATGAAGATAATCCGATCGGCGACGTCATGGGCAAAGCCGATTTCATGCGTGACGACAATCATGGTGCTGTTGGCGCTTTTGAGCCCCTTGATAACGTTCAGCACTTCGCCGGTCAGCTCCGGATCGAGCGCCGAGGTCGGCTCGTCAAAACAGAGAATATCCGGATTGAGCGCCAGCGCTCTGGCAATTGCCACGCGCTGCTGCTGACCGCCGCTGAGGTCGCAGGGATAGGACTCGCGCTTTTCATAGAGACCTACCTTGCGCAAAAGCTGATCTGCTTCGTCACGGATTGCCTGCTGCGCCTGACGCATGGTTTTCGCGCCCATATACTCACCGTTTTCGCGGATTTGCTCCTTTGCCATCAGTGACGGCGCAAGGGTGATGTTTTCCATCACCTTGTACTGTGGAAACAGATTGAAGTTCTGGAAAACCAGTCCGAAATGCAGCCTTCTCCTGCGCAGCTCACGTTCGCTGACCTTGTCAAAGGTCTCCGCGTCAAACAACGTGTTACCGTTGACGGTGATTTTTCCCTGCTGCGGCGTTTCCAGAAAGTTGATGCAGCGCAGCAAGGTCGTTTTGCCGGAACCGGAGGAACCGATAATCGCCAGCACCTCGCCCTTGTCCAGCGAAAAACTGATATTTTTGAGAACTTCGTTTTTGCCGAAGCTCTTCTGAATGTTTTCTACCTGCAGCATTGACATACGCGTACCCCCTTAACCCTTGTAGTAGTTGAACTTCTTCTCGATGTACGAGAAAAGCAGGGAGAGCAAGCCGTTGAACAGCAGGAAGAACACGCCGGTATAAAATAACGGCCAGATGAGCCCCTGCATGGTGAAGCGCTCGGCAGCCTTGAGCATTTCGGGTACCATGATGACGCGCGCCAGCGAGGTGTCCTTGACAAGCGTGATAATCTCGTTGCTCATCGGCGCGGTGATACGCTTGACAACCTGCATGAGCACGACCTTGAAGAAAATCTGTGATTTCTTCATGCCGAGCACCTGACCGGCTTCGTACTGTCCCTTGGGAATCGACTCAATACCGCCGCGGAAAATCTCGGAGAAGTAAGCCGCGTAGTTGATGACAAACGCGATTATCGCCGCCGTCATGCGGTCAAAGGAAATTCCCCACACCAGAGAAGGAATATAGAATACGACAAACAGCTGCAGCATCAGCGGTGTGCCGCGGATAATCCACACAAAGGTTCTGACAACTGCCTTGAGCGGTTTGATGCCGGACATGGAACCGAAGGAGATAATCAGTCCCAGCGGAATTGCCATCAGCAGCGTCAATCCGAAAATTGTGCAGTTCTGCCCGAAGCCCTTCAGAAGTTCAGAGGTTACGTTCCAAAATTGATCCATTGCCTGTTACTTATTTTACGATAATTTGCTCTTTGAGGTTGTACTTGTCAGCAATTTCCGCGAGCTTGCCGTCCTTGGCGAGCTTTTCGATTGCCGCGTTGACCTTGGTGAGCGTCTCGCTGCTGTTCTTGCGGAACGCGATACCGTACTGCTCAGGAGCGAAGCTCTGTGCCTCAACGACCTTGAGGTCAGCGTAGTCGGAGCCTGCGCGCAGGGTGCCGATAGACATAACATAGTCAATCACCGCCACATCAGCGGTGCCGGATTTTACCTCCAGAAGCGCCTTTGCCTGAGAATCAACGGACAGGTACTTGGCTTCCTTGAAATAATCCTCTCCCTTGGCAACCTCTTCGCCTGCGGAACCTGCCTCTGCAACAACAGAAGCGCCCTTCATGCCCTCGGGAGTGCTGAATTTGCTGACGTTATCCGCCTTGACAACCATGACCTGCTTGTTCTCCATGTAAGGAACAGAAATATCCATGTTTGCCTTTCTCTCGTCGGTAATGGTCAGACCGTTCCAGATGCAGTCGATGGTCTTGGCATTGAGCTTAAGCTCCTTGGACTCCCACTCAATCTCCTGGAAGTTCGGCTGAACGCCGAGCTCCTCGCAGACAGCTGTCGCAAAGTCGGTCTCAAAGCCGGTGAGCTTGCCGTTGTCCATGTAGTTCATCGGCTCAAAATAAGTGATGCCGATGGTCATGGTACCCTTGTCAGCGATATAGGACCAGTCGGTGTCGGACGAACCGGACGCCGCAGAGGTCTGGGAGCTTTCAGCCTTGGTGTCGGAAGTCTGGTTGCTGGAACTGCTGCCGCCGCAGCCGCTGAACGCAGCCGCTGTCATGGCGCCGGCCATTAATAATGCAAGAATTTTTTTCATGATGTTTTCCTCCAAATGATTATTGTTCTGACTCTCTCAGAATCATACCTCATTATTATATATTACCAATTTACTAAAGTAAAGTGTTTTTTGGAGAAAAATTTAAATTTTATGCAAAAAAAAAGCGGCATCTACCGCTTGGATAGATGCCGCCGTGATGCTTATTCAGCTGTTTTCGGTTTCATTACCAGGAATAAACGTTCAGATGACCGCTGCCATCTCTGTCTTTCTGGGTGTAGTAACCCTGTACGCTGAAGTTGGTGATGTCCACAGTCTGGTCGTTGCTGCCGTTGTTCAGAACGATACCGGTCGCGCCTGCGGGAACATGGATAATGAACTGCTCCTCGCCGTAGTCGTTCGTGGTCTTTTCAGCCATGGTATTGCCGGGCCAAGCCGCGCCTACGTCGCCGTTTTCATTGAAAGCGTAGACAAAGCATGAACCCCAACCTGCGTTGTTGGTGAACAGGAAGGTGGAAGCGTTGCCACTGGGAGGATTGTAGGGCTCGTCGCCGCCGGGAAGGGAACCGGGCCAGGGAATCGCGATGAACTTGCCTTCGCCGTCCTTGGAACCGTCGGTGTAGTAGCCTTCTGCGGAGAAGTCGGTGATATCGGTGGTCTGTGCGCCGTTGCCGTTGCTCAGAACAACGCCCTGCGCACCGGCGGGAACGTTTACATTGAATACGGTCTCGCCGAGGTCGTTTGTGGAAGAATCGGTGCAGACGTCGCCCGGCCATGTGGAGGTAAGGTCACCGTCAGCGCCATAAGCGTAAACGTAGACAGTGCCCCAGCCCTGGTTGTTGGTGAACTTGAAGCTGCCGCCGTCGCCACTGGGAGGATTGTAGGGCTCGTCGCCGCCGGGAAGGGAACCGGGCCACGGAACCGCGATGAACTTGCCTTCGCCGTCCTTGTTTC
>CAMVTS010000026.1 GCA_947170465.1 uncultured Clostridia bacterium | reverse complement strand
AATTTTATGCCGTTTTGAAGCCTTCCCCCGAGGGGAAGGTGTCGCGGCACCAAACCACGCGTTGATTTTATTGCTATTGATGAGGTGCCGTGACGGATGAGGGCAAGCGAACCTATCCTGCCGCAGATTGTCAGATATTAAGGGTGCGTGTTCCGTTTCATCTTGTCAGGCTGCGCATTCCTTGTGGTATGCTTCGTCATATAGAGGAAAAGCTCGCTTGCCCTCATCCGTCACAATGCCGCTTACCTTTGCTGTTTACCGACGTTCATCGGTTTCAAACCGTTTGTTTTCGGGAAAAACGATAATAGGCATTGTGCCACCTTCCCCTCGGGGGAAGGCTTTCTCTTTGTCAAACGTTGTCCTGAACAAATCACGTTTGAACTTTTTCTACAGTCTGAAAGCCCCGGCTGAAAAGCCGGGGCTTATTTCTTTATTGGAATTATTCGGTGGTGAAGGTGAATTTGCCGTCCTGATAATCGCAGGTGACGTTCTGGTTTGCCTGCACCTTGCCGTCGAGCATATACTCGGAGAGGGTGTCCTCAATTTCGCTTTGGATAGCGCGTCTGAGCGGTCTCGCGCCGTAGGCGTCGTCAAAGCCCTTGTCGGCAATCGCGGTGACTGCCGCGTCGGTGAAGGTAATCATGATGTCCATGCTTTCAAGACGCTTTGTAAGGGTATCGAGCATTTTGCGCGCAATCTCCTTGATTTCGTCCTGGGTGAGCTTGTTGAACACGATGATGTCGTCCACACGGTTGAGGAATTCGGGACGGAATACCTTTTTCAGCTCGCCGAGGACAAGCTGCTTGGTGTCCTTTTCCGCTTCCTTTTCCTCGTTCTTCACAAAGCCGAGGGAGTTCTGGTGCTCGGTAATCAGGCGAGCGCCGACGTTGGAGGTCATGATGATGACGGTGTTCTTAAAATCCACGGTTCTGCCCTGGGAATCGGTCAGTCTGCCGTCCTCCAGGATTTGCAGGAGCATGTTGAACACGTCGGGATGCGCCTTTTCAATCTCGTCGAAGAGGACGACGGAGTAGGGCTTTCTGCGCACCTTTTCGGTGAGCTGACCGCCCTCTTCAAAGCCGACGTAGCCGGGCGGCGAACCGATGAGCTTGGAAACCGTGTGCTTCTCCATGTACTCGGACATATCGAGACGGAGCATGGCATTTTCGTCGCCGAACATCGCCTGCGCGAGCGCCTTGCACAGCTCGGTTTTGCCGACGCCGGTGGGACCGAGGAAGATGAAGGAACCGACCGGACGCTTGGGGTCCTTCAGACCGACTCTGCCGCGGCGGATTGCCTTGGCAATCGAGGTGACGGCTTCGTCCTGTCCGACGACGCGCTCATGAAGCACCTGCTCCATGTTCAGCAGGCGTTCGCTCTCCTCCTTGGTGAGCTGAACGACCGGCACGCCCGTCCAGTCGGAGACAATCCGCGCGATAACCTCCGCGTCAACTGAGCCGCAGCTGTCCTTTTGGTGCTCCTTCCAGCGCTTGCGCGCTTCGTCCAAACGCGCCTGAACGCCCTTTTGCTCATCTCTGAGCTTGGCGGCGCGCTCGAAATCCTGTTCGTTGACGGCGCTCGCCTTTTCCTGCTCGTAACGCTCAATGGTCTGTTCCAGCTCCTTGATGTCGTCGGGAGAGGTCATGGACGCCAGACGCACCTTGGAAGCGCCCTCGTCGATGAGGTCAATCGCCTTGTCGGGCAGGTATCGGTCAGCGATATAACGCGAGGACAGCTTGACAGCCGCTTCAATGGCTTCGTCAGTGATGGTGACCTTGTGGTGCGCTTCGTACTTGTCGCGCAAGCCCTTGAGAATCGCGATTGCCTGCTCCTGCGTCGGCTCGCCTACCTTGACGGGCTGGAACCGGCGTTCCAGCGCCGCGTCCTTCTCGATATATTTTCTGTATTCATTCAGCGTGGTCGCGCCGATAACCTGAAAGTCGCCTCTCGCAAGCGACGGCTTGAGGATATTCGCCGCGTCGGCGCTGCCTTCCGCCGCGCCCGCGCCGATAATCGTGTGGAGCTCGTCGATAAAGAGAATGGTATTCTTGCTCTGCTTTACCTCGTCAATCGCCGCCTTGATGCGCTCCTCAAAGTCGCCGCGGTACTTCGCGCCGGCGACCATGCCGGTGAGGTCGAGGGCGACAACGCGCTTGTCGCGGAGAATTTCCGGAACGTTGCCCTTGGAGATTTCGAGCGCCAGACCTTCCGCTACAGCGGTTTTGCCGACGCCGGGCTCGCCGATGAGGACGGGGTTGTTCTTGGTACGGCGCGAGAGAATCTGAATCACGCGCTCGATTTCCTTTTCCCTGCCGATAACGGGGTCAATCTCGCCGTTTTTGGCTGCCTGCGTGAGGTCCCTGCCAAATTTGTCAAGCGCGGATTCGCCGCCGTTCTGCGGATTGCCGCCGGTTGCGCTTCCCTGAGAGGGCTGACCGCCGAGGGAGTTTTGCAGCTGTCCGGCGAGGGTGTTGACGTCCACGCCCAGTTCACGGAGGAAGCTGTGGGCGTAGCTGTCCTGCTCATAGAGAATCGCGAGCAGAATATGCTCGGTGCCGACATAGCCGCCGGTCTTGGCAGCGAAGGCGACCGCCGTCTGCAGCAGGCGCTTGGTACGCGGTGTGAAGGCGTTCGGACTGAGCTTGGTCGGATAGCCGACGCCTGCCGCGCGGATTTTTTCTTCCAGCGCGCTTGCGGACAGACCGCAGCTTTTAAGCGCTTCGGCAGCGACGCCGGTGTCCTCCTTGACGAGTCCGAGAAGGATGTGCTCGGTGCCGACATAGCTCTGTCCCATGCTCTCGGCGGCTTCTACCGCGAGGTTGACGGCTTTGTTTGCCTTTTGAGTGAAACCTTCGATATTGAACATATTTCATACACCTCCGTTGATGGTTGTCATTTTTGATGATTCGTTATTGGCTGATCAATTCAGGCTCTCACGCAGGAGCTTGGCGCGTTCGATGTCGCGTTCCTGCGGCGAAAGTGTCTTGTTCAGGTTTTCGCTGAGGGTTGCCGGTTCGACGGCGGTCATCAGCGCGTCTATCGCGGCGGTTTCCACGTCCTTAATCTGTCCGGAAGCGATTCCCAGACGGACGTTGGAGAGCAGCCGGAGCGCTTCGTCATGTGAAATCACCAGCGCGGTTCTCAGAATACCGAGACTGCGCGCGATGGTGTCCTGCACGTCGATGCTGGAGCATATCCGCTCACGCGCCTGCAGCTCCTGCGAGACAAGCTGATTGGTGATATTTTTGAGGTTCTCAATCGCCGCCTTCTCGGAAATGCCGAGGGTAATCTGGTTGGAAAGCTGGTACATCGCGCCCTTCGGTTCGGTGCCTTCGCCGTGAGCGCCGCGGATAATCAAGCCCAGCTTGCTGAGATTGCCGCTGATACGGTGAATCACGTTGCTCTTTTCGAGCGCCGGAAGATGGAGCATGACGGACGCTCTCATGCCGGTGCCGAGGTTGGTCGGGCACTGCGTCAGATAACCAAGGCGCTCGTCAAAGGCGAAGCGGAGGTTCTCGTCGAGTAGATTGTCGAGCTTGTCGGCGGTGTCATAAGCCTCGTCAAGCGCGAGGCCGGGACGAATCACCTGCAGGCGGATATGGTCCTCCTCGTTCACCATCAGGCTCAGGCTCTCATCCTTATTGATAATCAGCGCCCTGCCTTCGGTGTTGCTGATAAATTCCGGGCTGACCAGTCTGCGCTCTACCAGCGAAACGCATTTCTGCGGCGACAGCTCGCTCATGCGGATACAGCGGAAATCGCCGGAAATCGCGCTCGTATTGTTCATCAGCGCGTCACGCACGCTCTGGATTACCTTTTCCTTGCCCTTCGCGTTCAGCTTGCAGGGGAAGGGATATTCCTTAAGATTTCTAGCCAGACGGACTCTGGTGGAAATGACGATATCACTCATGGTCTTTGCCCTCCATTTCCTTGATTTTGTCTCTTAATTCGGCTGCCTTTTCAAATTCCTGCTTGGCAATTGCCTCGTCAAGCTGCTTTTTATAAGCCGCCAGCTGCTCCTCCTTGGTCAGCTCCGCAGGCTTTGCCCCCTGAGCTTCACGCGCCGCCTTGCTGTGTTTGCCGCAGTGCGCCGCGTTGCCGTGAATCCGGAGAATCGACGGGTTGAGCCGGTCGGCGAACATCTCGTAGCAATGGGCACAGCCGACGTGTCCGGTGTCCGCAATCTCGGCGTAGGTGGAGCCGCAGAACTCACATCGCGCCGTCTGGGTGCGCGCCGGCAAAACGTTGCCGAAGAAGCTGCCCAGCAGATGGGAAAAATCGCTCTCCATATCGGAGAAAACATTGGTGTAGCCCAGCTTGTGGGCACATTCGGCGCAGAGGTCGTATTCCCTGAGCTCGCCGTTGATAATGGTCTTTACATGGGTGTTGGCGTTGGAAGCGCCGCATCTTTCACATTTCATCAAGATACCTCCCTAATTGTTCAGTGTGATAATCATATTCTTGAACAGGCTTGCGCGCAGCTCGTCGCGCTTGATGGGCTCGACGCTCCGGAGCGTTCTGTCGGAAAGCGCCGCCGCGATGACCTTGGCGGTCTGCAGCGCCATCATATCCTGCTGCAGCATGTTTTTGAGCATTGCCTCGGCGGACGCCCTGTCAAGATGATTGCCAATGGAATTGACGATATGCATAATCGCGGTGCCTTTGTCCATCTTGACGCGGCTGATGCGGATATATCCGCCGCCGCCGCGGCGGCTTTCGACGATATAGCCCTGTTCGGGCGTGAAACGCGAGGTGATAACATAATTTATTTGGCTGGGTACGCAGCCAAGCGAGCCTGCCAGCTCGTTGCGCTGGATTTCAGCGCTGCCGTCCTGTGCCTCGAGCATATTCAAAATATACTGGGCAACCAAGTCGCTCATTCTCATACTGTTTCCTTCTTTCCTGCTCATTTTCTCTGAGCTTGATTTTATTATAGCGGCAAGGTCAGTAAAAGTCAAAGTCAATTAAAGTCAAGTTTTGCGCTGCTTTCTTTGATTTTCTTCTGTTTTCTCACGAATACGCGCAAATCCTGATTTTTGAGAATTTTTTGACTTTTTCTGACCTTGACCTTTTGGCAATAGAAAAAGCGGTAAACCGAAGTTTACCGCTCACAGTTGCCAAGAAAATTCACATAAATAATCTATATTGCATTATTCAGCATCTGCTTTGAGTTTTGCGAAGCAATCGCTGCAATAGTAGCTTTTGCCTTCCATGGGCTTAAAAGGAATTCTTGCCGGACCGCCGCATGCAGCGCAGGTGGTATCGAAGAACTCTCTGCCGGCTTTGGCAGCGTTTTTGCGCGCCTGACGGCATTCCTTGCAGCGCTGGGGCTCGTTTTCAAAACCCTTTTCCGCATAGAATTCCTGCTCGCCTGCGGTGAATACGAACTCGTTGCCGCATTCCTTACAGACTAAAGTTTTGTCCTCATACATTTGTTTTTACCTCTCTTTGGCACTAATTTGTCCTGTGCGGATTTGCACCGCGGGTTCTGTTCAGGACATATCCAGATTGCCGCACTTTCTGCGCACGCGCTGCAGGGCATTGTCCACCGATTTCCGGGAGATACCCAGTATTTCAGCAATCTGCGCGTAGCTGTGCCCCTTGCAGTAGAGCTTGAGCACCTGCATCTCCCGTCTGGAGAGTATCCTGCTCAGCTGATCGAATGTCGCCTTGAGCATCACCGCGCCGTCGGGAGCGGATGAAGGGTCGGGCGTGTCCCGATCAAGTGAGTCTAATCCGACCAATAAAGAGGAAGGAACAGCCTTGTTGGAATTTTGCTTGCGGATAACGGAGATAAGCCGCCGTTCCGCGCATAACAAAGCATAGCTGTGAAAGGACCTTGCTCCGGCAGGGTCATACGTCCTTGCGGCACTGTAAAGACCGATGAGCCCTTCCTGCACAAAGTCGGTATGCTCATATCCCCGTGCGGAGTATTTGCGCGCGATAAAACTGATTCTGCCAAGATAGCGCAGGACAAGCTCGGAAAATGCCTGCTCGTCACTGTGTTTTGAAAGTTCGGCAAGAACATCATCGGAAAGTGCGCGGTAAGAGTCCTTTGCGTTGCTCACTTTTCCACCCCATAACATGATATTCCATAACAAAATAATATAATAGTTTTCAAGAATTGTCAATCACTTTTAATTTTTTTGTAGACATGCAACATAAGCCGTGATGAAAATGTACACATTTACAACATGATTTGGCGAATTTCGCCAGATTGTCAGCTTGTCAAATCGAATGATTAATGGTATAATTTTGAAAAAGCATGGCAGGAGGCAGCATTATGGTAGTAAAAACCGCCAGTTTTGGCATCAGCGGCATCGACGGCTACTTGGTGGAGGTGGAGGCTTCCTCCAACCGCGGACTTCCCAGAATCGATTTGGTCGGACTGCCCGACGCGGCGGTGAAGGAGAGCAAGGACAGGGTGACAAGCGCCCTGCGCAACTGCGGTCTGCCGATTTCTTCGAGCCATATTACCTTTAATTTAGCGCCTGCCGACATCAAAAAGGAAGGTCCCATCTACGATTTGCCCATCACGGTCAATCTCATGATGCTCAGCGGTCATATCCGGCTGAATCTGAGGGGGAGCGCCTTTATCGGCGAGCTTTCTCTCAGCGGCGATTTGCGCCCGGTCAACGGTGTGCTGCCAATGACGATTAAGGCGCGGGAGCTTGGCTATGAGCGCATCTTTGTGCCGGCTCCAAACGCCAGTGAAGCGGCGGTGGTGGACGGCATTGAGGTGTATCCGGTTCACGACATTGTGGAGCTCAAGGACTTCTTCAACGGCATGCGCGAGATAATACCTGCAAAGCCGCAGCCGAAAAAGCCAAACGCTTCACCGGACTATTCCATGGATTTTTCACAGGTAAAGGGGCAGTATGAAGCCAAACGCGCCATGGAGGTCGCGGCGGCCGGTTCGCACAATATTTTATTAGTCGGACCGCCCGGCTCCGGCAAAAGCATGCTCGCCAAGCGGCTTCCCTCGGTGCTGCCGGACATGACCTTTGAGGAAATGATTGAAACCACCAAAATTCATTCTATCGCCGGCACGCTCTTCTCCGACGGTCTGATACAGACGCGCCCTTTCCGCTCCCCTCACCATACGGTGACGGCGGTCGGTCTGGGCGGAGGCGGCTCAGGCAATATCCGTCCGGGCGAGGTTTCGCTGGCGCATAACGGCGTGCTGTTTCTCGACGAGCTGCCGGAATTTACCAGGTCATCGCTGGAGGTGCTCCGTCAGCCGATTGAGGACAGCCAGATTACCATTACGCGCGCCGGTATGAGCTGCACCTATCCCTGCTCGGTGATGGTCGTCGCGGCGATGAACCCCTGTCCCTGCGGCTATTACGGCGACCGGAACCATCAGTGCACCTGCTCACCGCGCAAAATTCACAACTATCTCAACCGCATTTCAGGTCCCTTGCTCGACCGCTTTGATATCCAGGTGGAGGTGCCGTCGGTGAAGTTTGACGAGCTGAGAAGCACGGAGCTCTCGGAGAGCTCGGAGGAAATCAAAAAGCGCGTTGACACGGCAAGAGAAATCCAGCGCGAGCGCTTCAAGGGCAGCAACACGCTGTGCAATGCCAAAATCACGCCTGCACAGCTGCAGAAATTCTGTGTAATTGACAAAAACGCGGAAGCCATGCTGCGCAGTGACTTTGAGAGCCTGAACATGACCGCGAGAGCCTACGACCGCGTGCTCAAGGTGGCGCGTACCATCGCCGACCTCGACCGGAGCGAGATTATCCGCGAGGAACACATCATGGAGGCGGTTCAGTACCGTACGCTCGACAGAAAATACTGGCAGAACTAGACTCCCATGAGCGCAAAGCGCTCAATTCATGCCGCGCGGCGGCAATTCACGGTGAAGCCGATTCACGACCGAAGGTCAATTCATTTCCGACACAGATGTGATGAAAAACACGGATGCAGGGATGAATTGTTGCTTTGCAACATGAATTTGCTGCGCAATGAATTGTGCTCTCGGCACATGAATTGCAGCAAAGCTGCATATTCGTCGTGCAGAACTAGACAATCCGCCACTTCATGTGCTATACTATATAGAATAACAAAAAACGGAGGTAATACGACATGGAAATTACAAAAAATTCAATCATTGGCGACGTTCTCGACCGGCATCCCGAAACCGCTCAGCTTTTTCTGAGCATCGGCATGCACTGCCTTGGCTGTCCCGCTTCCCGCGGCGAAACCATTGAGGAAGCCTGCATGGTTCACGGCGCCGACGCTGACGCGCTGGTTGCGGCGCTGAACAACGCCCTCTGATGAACAAGCTCGACAGCCGGCTGCGGCTGTGCGCTTCCTTCGTCCGGCAAGGCGCAAGGGTGGCGGATATCGGCACTGACCACGCATATCTTCCCGTGTGGCTGTGCGAAAACGGTATCTGCCCCCGGGCGATTGCCGCCGATATCAATCCGGAGCCGCTGCAGAGCGGTCAGCGAACCGTTGCCGCCGCTCATCTGGAGGATAAAATCACTCTGCGGCTCAGCGACGGTCTGCGCGAAATTGCCGCTGACGAAGCGGACGATATCGTGATTGCCGGAATGGGCGGCGAACTGATTGCGCGGATTATCGGCGCGTGCGCGTACGCTCACGACACGAATAAGCGCTTTATTCTGCAGCCGATGACAAGAAGTGAGGAACTGCTCCGCTGGCTCTGTGCCGGCGGCTTTCAAATTTTACGGCAGGATTGCTGCGCAGCCGCGAAAAAATGCTACACCGTCCTGCTCGTGCAATACACCGGTGAGCACCGGACATACGACGCGCTCTACCCCTATCTGGGCGAGCTGCGCCCAAAGGAAAATCCAACACATCTCCGCTTTGTGGAAGGTCACATCAACCGCCTTCTCAAACAGGCAAAAGGGGACGTGCGCTTTGCTGCGCTTGCAAAAGACCTGCAAGCCGCCTGCGGAAAGGAGCCGGCATGACAACCATCAACGATATTCTTCAATTTTTTGAAGCCTTTGCGCCTATGGAAACCGCCATGGACTTTGACAACTGCGGCTTGCTGGTAGGCGATAACAACGCCGCCGTCACAAAAGCGCTGGTGACGCTCGACATCACCGCCGAGGTGGCGGAGGAAGCGAAAGCGCTCGGCTGCGAGCTGATTATCAGTCACCATCCGGTGATTTTCAATCCCCTTAAAAGGCTGACGGCGCGCGCTGTTCCCTATCTGCTGGCGCAATACGGCATCAGCGCCGTCTGCATGCACACCAATCTCGATTTGTCAGAAGAGTTCGGCGTGAATATCTGTCTGGGCAAGGCCGCCGGTCTAAAAGAGGTCAGCCGCGCTCCGAAGGGCGAATGTCTGTTTTTCGGTGATTTTGAGGAGGAGATTCCCGTCAGAGGACTGGCTGAACGCGTCAAAACCGCGCTCGGCTGCAAGGGTCTGCGCTACACGGAAGGCAAGGGCACGGTCAGAAGGCTGGCTGTCGCAAGCGGCGCAGGCGGCTCGGATATTTTTGCCGCCGCTGCCATCGGCGCGGACGCGCTGCTGACCGGCGAAATCAAGCATCACGAAATCAACGCCGCCAACGAGCTCGGCGTCGCCGTGATTGACCCCGGTCACTTCAAAAGTGAAGATATTGTCATCAATCCGCTGATTGACCGGCTGAAAGCGGCGTTCCCTGCCATTACGTTTACAAAATCGAAAGAAAATGACGATAAAATGAATTATCTTTAATCGTTTCAAAATATTTATTGCATAATTGGTTACAAAATGCTATAATAAGATGATAACCTGATTGTAAAGAGGAAATTATGCGAATCAGAAAGAAAAAATGGGCGGCTCCCGAGCTGAGCGTCTGCGATTTCTTCGTGAAGAATCCCGAGGAGCACCGCGGCGACTGGAAGCACGCGTTCAAAAAGGAACAGCCCCTGTATCTGGAAATCGGCTGCGGAAAGGGCGGCTTCGCCGGTCAGTTCGCGCTGAAAAATCCGGAAAAGAATCTCATCGCCGTCGATATCAAAATCGACATGCTCGGCGTCGGCAGACGCACGATTGTTAAGCTCTTTGAGGAGAACGGCAAAACGCAGGACGACATCGACAACCTGCTGCTTGTCAACTACAACGTTGAACAGCTCGACAAAATCATCGCGCCCGAGGACAGGATTGAGACGCTGTTCATCAACTTTTGCAATCCCTGGCCACGTGAGCGCCATAAAAAACGCCGCCTGACCTATCCGCGCAAGCTGGAAATGTACAAGAGCTTTCTGGCTCCCGACGCGGAAATCCGCTTCAAGACCGACGACGACGGTCTGTTTGACGAAAGCGTGACATACTTCGAGGAAAGCGGCTACGAGATTACCTACCTCACCCGCGATTTGCACAACAGCGGCTTTGAGGGCAACCTGATGACCGAGCATGAAAAAATGTTCTCGGACGAGGGTATCAATATCAAGTTTTTAATCGCAAAGGTCAAGCGATAAGCGCGAAAAGAGGTGAACAAGGCTTGAAGCTCAAATTAACCGCCGCGCTGCTCGGCGCTGTTGTCCTGTTTTCGGCAGGCGGCTGTAATTTTATGGAGCTCAGCCTTGAGGACGCGCTCCGGCCGCCGAAAACCATGGGCGATGAAGCGGAGATTGAACAGCTTATTTCCGATTCCGCCAAGGGCGGCTACACCCTGAAATACCCCAAAAACGGCAACTACCGCAGCGCCATTATCATGCGCGACCTCGACGGCGACCAGTCCGACGAGGCGATTGCCTTCTTCCACGGCAAGGACGAAACCGCGAAAATCCACATGCTGGTGATGAACGAAACCGCCGGAAAGTGGCAGATTGCCGGCGACTATGTGACCGAAACCACCGACGTTGACTGCGTGGATTTCTCAAACATCACCGACTCTCCGGAGCTGGAAATTCTGGTGGGCTACACCACCTACACGCCGAACGTCAACTTTCTCTCCTGCTACACCTACACAAGCGGCACGACCTCGACTATTCAGGCAGGTCAGAGTTACTCCGCCTTCTACTGCGGCAGTCTGGACAATTCCGGCAGGGACGGCGTGATGACGCTCAACCTGTTCAACGCCGACACCGAAGCGAAGGCAACCCTGCTGGAATACGACAAGGATAAGCGGACGCTGTTCGCGAAGGCTTCCGTCTCCATGGATCCAAACGTCGTGAAATACAAACACGTCACCTTCGGAGAGCTGGAGGACAACGCGCGGGGTATCGTCGTGGACGGCGCTTACGCCAGCGACGAGCTGGTCACGCAGGTGATTTACTTTAACAATGACCTGGCGGTGCTGCGCAATCCCCTGTACCGCGAAAAATATAAAAACCCGACGCTGCGCACGGTCAGCGTTTATTCCGAGGACGTGGACAGTGACCGGATTGTGGACATTCCCACTGTGGAAAAGCTCCCTTCCGCCGGCGCGGACATTTCCGGAACCGTCGCCGACAAGGTGACGCGCAATACCTTCAGTCCGGCAGGAGAAACGCTCAACCGCAAGAATGACTACGCGATTAATTTTGACTACGGCTTTCTCGTCAGGATTCCTGCCACCTGGCAGAGCGGCACCTATACCGTGACGGTGGAAAACACCAGCATGAAGTTTTTCGTCTGGCAGGACAAAAAAATCGGCAAAGAACTTTTTGAAATCCGGTCATTCGACGCGGCGGCATGGGACCAGGGCAAGGACAACGACGGCTACACGGTGATTTACCGCGACAACCGCTACGCCTACGCCTTCCGCAACGAAACCGTTGCCAACAGTCCGTTCTATCTGACGGACAACGAGATAAAAACCGCCTTCTCAGTGCTCAATCCCAGCTAGAAGGCTAAGGCAATACCGCAAATGGTGCGGTGTTGCCTTCATACCATACTACATACGGAGGTTTTGAAGATGAAAAAGATACTTGTTTGTGAGGACGAAGCGGCTATCCGCGACTTTGTTGTGATTAACCTGACACGCGCCGGCTACGACGTTGTCGAGGCTGACTGCGGTGAAACCGCACTCAAAAAATATGAGGAGAACGACGGCGACTTTGACATCGCGATTCTCGACGTCATGATGCCCGGCATCAACGGCTTTGAGGTCTGCAAGGAGCTGCGCAGCCGCAACGGCGGCATTGGCATCATCATGCTCTCCGCCAAAACGCAGGAGATGGACAAGGTGACCGGCCTTATGCTCGGCGCTGACGACTATGTGGCGAAGCCCTTCTCTCCGAGCGAGCTGCTCGCACGCGTGGACTCTCTCTACAGACGCGTCGCACTGGCGCAGTCCAGAGCCGAAAACAACTTCAAGGAGGAACTCAAGAGCGGCGAGTTTACCCTCAACCTGCGCAACCGTGCCCTGATGAAAAACGGCAAGATGATTGAGCTGACGCAGGTGGAGTTCCAGATTATGGAGTACTTCTTCTCCAACCCCAACGTCGCGCTTGACCGCATTGACATTCTCAACCACGTCTGGGGAGACGCCTATGTGGGCGAGGACAAGATTGTCGACGTCAATATCCGCCGTCTGCGCATGAAGGTTGAGGACGAACCCTCCAATCCCAAGCACATCATCACCGTCTGGGGACTGGGCTATAAGTGGGACTCCGGAGAATAATCACGAGCGCAAGCGCTCAATTTTTGCCGTAATGCATTTTTCCTGCGGAACATGAATGGCGGCAAAGCCGTATTTTGAAGAAAGGAGACTGGCAACCGATGTTTCACGGCATTACCAAACGATGGATGCTCAACACCCTCAGCGTGATTTTCACCATCATCGTACTGATCGTTGTCAGTCTTATTTTTGTTGTCACCTATGTTTTCCAGAACAACGTGGAGCAAAGCCTGATGTCAGCTGCCAACGAGCTGAGTCTGGTGTTTTCCGGCTATGAGAGCAACAGTGCCTCGGAATTCACCTCTGCGGCGCGCGATTATGTTGAAAACTTTGACCAGAAAGAAAAAATGGGCGTCATGGTCATCAATTCCTCCGGCAGGGTCGTCATGACCTCCACCGGCTTTCTGCCGGACAGCTCCGAGAAGCCGGCGGACTTTGAGGACGCTAAAAATGCTCCCGACGGCAGCGCCCTGTGGAGCGGCAATCTCGATTCCGGCGAGCCTGCCATGAGCGGGACGCGCGTCATTACCACGCCCAACGGCGCGGTGGTCGGCGCCATTCGCTATATTGTTTCAATGGAGCCGATAAACAGCAGAATACTCATTGCGGACGTCATTATCATCGCCATCGGCGTGATCATGCTGACGCTGGTTGTCATTTCAGGGCTGCTGTTTATCCGCTCGATTGTCAAGCCGATTCGCCGTCTGAGCGAAACGGCGGCGCAGATTGCGCAGGGCGACTTCTCCGCTTCGGAAAAAATCGAGCACAAATACGATGACGAAATCGGCGACCTCTGCGACGCCATCAGCGATATGGCGAAGGATTTGCAGACCACCGAACAGATGAAAAACGACTTTATCTCGCGCGTATCACACGAGCTGCGCACACCGCTGACCGCCATTAAGGGCTGGGCGGAAACCATGCAGCTGAGCGAACGCGGCACCCTTGACCGCCGCACCTTTGACCGCGGCATGAGCGTCATTATCAAGGAGAGCACCCGGCTGACCGGCATCGTCGAGGAGCTGCTGGACTTCGGCAGAATCCAGAGCGGCAGAATGGTGCTTGTCAACGAGAAAATCGACATCATCGCCGAGTTTGACGAGACGGTCTACATGCTCAAGGAACGTGCCGTTGAGGAAGGCAAGCACCTGCTCTATGACGAGGTCGAGGCGATTTATCCGCCGGTCTACGGCGACCGCAACCGTCTGCGCCAGGTATTCCTCAACATTCTGGACAACGCGCTCAAATACACGCCCAAGGGCGGCGTGGTAGCGGCGCAGGTGCTCTACTCCAAGGACGACCCTGACGTTATCCGCATTGTTGTCACCGACTCCGGCTGCGGTATCTCCCCTGAGGATTTGCCGCATGTCAAGGAGAAATTCTATAAAGCGAATCAGAAGGTCGGCGGCTCCGGCATCGGGCTGGCGGTTGCCGACGAGATTATGAACCTGCACCACGGCTCGCTCGATATCGAGAGCGGCGAAGGTGTCGGCACGACCGTCACCCTGACCTTTCCGGTCTACAAGGAAGGACAGGAGACGGCGCGAACCGAAAATATCAAGCTGTAAGGCAACACCTCACCATTCATGGCGTACGCCTTGCTTGAATATTATTCCGTCAGCTTTTCCAAAAAATCTCGGCAAGGCGTCAGCATTACCTCAATTTTTTTTCAAGCTGACGAAAAATCTTACTTCGCAATCCGCACACCTGAATGATGCGGTATTGCCTTAAGGAAGGTATCTTATGTCCAGACAAACGAAAAAAATCACCTCTATCGGCGGCAGCGCGCTCATTGAAGGTATCATGATGCGCGGTCCCAAGAAAAGCACCGTCTGCGTGCGTACCGGCAAGGACACCATCTACAGCGAGGACGTCTCCATCAACACGATTCCCTCCAAGGTGCCTTTATTCAAGATTCCCTTTCTGCGCGGCATTGCAGGTCTGATTGACTCCATGCGCCTTAGCTACAAATCCCTCATGCTCTCCGCCGACAAGGCGATTGAGAGCGCTGAAATCGAGGAAGAACCCTCCAAGTTTGAAAAATGGCTCGATGAAAAATTCGGCGACAAGCTCGTGAAGGTGCTCATGGTGATTGCCTCCGTCTTCGGCGTGGCAATCGCTGTCGGTCTGTTTTTCTTCCTGCCGTCCTTCCTCTTTGACCTCCTCGGCAACTTTATTCCGGCGTTCCGCCAGAACGCGGACGGTTCCAATCTGGAAATGGTGCGCCTGTGGAAGTCCATCTTTGAGGGCGTGCTCAAAATCGTGCTGTTTTTGGGCTATATCGTGATTGTATCACAGATGAGCGACATGAAGCGCGTGTTCATGTATCACGGCGCTGAACATAAAACTATTTTTTGCTACGAAAACGACGAGGAGCTGACTGTCGCCAATGTCAGAAAGCAGACGCGCTTTCATCCGCGCTGCGGCACGAGCTTCATGGTGATTATGCTGATTCTCGGCATTGTGATCGGCTTGTTTGTGCCGGCTCAGCCCTTTGGCATCGGCTTTTTGCGTCCGGTGTTCAAGATTCTGCTGATTCCCGTGACCTGCGGCATCGGCTATGAATTAATCAAGCTCTGCGGCAAGCACGACAACTGGTTGACGCGCATTATCGCGGCTCCCGGTCTGTGGGCGCAGCGCATCACTACCAAGGAACCCGACGACAGCATGATTGAGGTCGCGATCGAGGCGATTACCGCGGTCATTCCGGAGGACGGCTCCGACATTGTCAAAAACTGCGGATGTTAAAGGACGCTTACCGCAGCTGCCGCGACAAGCTGGCGCAAGGCGGCATTGAAAGCCCCGATTTTGAAGCGCGGTGCATGCTCGAACACCTGACCGGCTTCAGCCGCGCCGCTCAATTGGCTCACGGCGACATGCCGTTTGATTGTCAGCAGGAGCTTGACAAAATGGTCAGCCGCCGTCTGCGGCACGAACCCCTGCAATATATTCTCGGCAGCTGGCGCTTCTGCGGCTTTCCGCTGTCGGTAGGCGAAGGCGTATTGATTCCCCGGGACGACACAGAGGTCGTGCTGGGGCTTTGCCTTGATTACATAAATAATCTTTCCGACGCTGTCGCGGCAGACCTCTGCTCCGGCAGCGGCGCTCTGGCGATCGCGCTTTCCAAAATCGCCCAAGTCCGGGTGACGGCGGTGGAGCTGAGCAAGGCGGCTCTCCCCTATCTTATTCGCAACGTGCAGGACAACGTTGCCGACGTCACCGTCATGGAAGGCGACGTCCTGCGCTGTCACACACAGTTT
The DNA here is from genome assembly GCA_947170465.1 of uncultured Clostridia bacterium. Taxonomy (GTDB): domain Bacteria; phylum Bacillota; class Clostridia; order Oscillospirales; family Acutalibacteraceae; genus Ruminococcoides. The sequence goes on along the minus strand of CAMVTS010000026.1, from coordinate 16,379 downwards.
GAGGACGGAAGCCTTGATTTGATTGTCTCCAATCCGCCGTATATCCGCAGCGGAGAGCTTGCGGCGCTGCAGGCGGAGGTACAGTTTGAGCCGCGCATGGCGCTCGACGGCGGCGAAAGCGGCTACGACTTCTACGAAGCCATCATTCCGCTGTGGAAAGGCAAGCTGAAACACGGCGGCGCGCTCGCCTTTGAACTGGGCGAAGGTCAGGCGGAGACCGTTGCCGCGCTGATGAAGGCGCACGGCTTTGAAAATATCCGCACTGCCGAGGATTTTGGCGGCGTGCAAAGGGCGATAATTGGGACAGTGATTTAATTTTAGAAATTTTGTTCGAAATTTTACCCCTGTTTTTATTGCAATTTCCAATTTTTTACAGTATAATAGTCACGAAACGTTTCAAGAGGAATTTTCATGACAACACAGCCTGCGGGCTGAACGGAGGTACATATTATGGCGAAGGCAGAGAAAAAGACGACAGACAAGGTCGTTGACAGACAGACTGCGCTGGACACAGCGATTAAGCAGCTTGAAAAGCAGTTTGGCAAGGGCGCGGTCATGCGCCTGGGTGAAAATAAACACATGAACGTGGAGCACATTTCCACCGGTTCCCTCTCTTTGGATATCGCGCTGGGCATCGGCGGTCTGCCGCGCGGCAGAATCGTGGAAATCTACGGTCCCGAATCCTCCGGTAAGACGACGCTCTCTCTGCACTGCATTGCCGAGGGTCAGAAAAACGGCGGCAACGTCGCGTTTATCGACGTAGAGCACGCGCTCGACCCGGTTTACGCGCAGGCATTGGGCGTAAATATTGACGAACTGCTCGTTTCACAGCCCGACACCGGTGAGGACGCGCTCGAAATCGCCGAGGGACTGATTCGCTCCGGCGCGATTGACGTGATTGTTATCGACTCCGTTGCGGCGCTCGTTCCCAAGGCGGAAATCGAAGGCGAAATGGGCGACAGCCACGTCGGTCTGCATGCCCGTCTGATGTCGCAGGCGCTCAGAAAGCTCGCCGGCGCGATTAACAAGAGCAACTGCGTCGCTATCTTTATCAACCAGCTGCGCGAGAAGGTCGGCGTGATTTACGGCAACCCCGAGGTCACCACCGGCGGCCGCGCGCTCAAATTCTACAGCTCCGTCCGCATTGAAATCCGCAAGGGCGAAGCGCTCAAGGTCAACGGCGAAATCATCGGCAACCACACCAAGGCAAAGGTCGTCAAGAACAAGCTGGCACCGCCCTTCAAGGTAGCCGAATTTGATATTATGTACGGCGAGGGCATCTCCCGTCTGGGAGAGCTGCTCGACCTGGCGGTGGAAGCGGACGTCGTGCAGAAGTCCGGCGCGTGGTTCAGCTACAAGTCGCAGCGTCTCGGACAGGGACGCGACAAGGTCAAGGAGCTGCTGCGCAACGACCCCGAGCTGGCTGCACAGATTGAAGCGGAGCTGTGGGAGAACATCGACAAGCTCTATGCCAAGCCGGCTAAGCCTGCCAAGGGCAAGGCTAAGGTCAGCGAGGTAGAGGAGGCGCCGGTTGAAGTACCGCCGGCAACCGAAGCGGACATCGACGCGATGGTTGAGGACTGATGAAAATTACCGAAATCCGCCCGCGTCGAAAGGGACTGAGCGCCCTGTTTATCGACGGCGAATTTGCCATGGCTCTCGACACGCAAACGCTTTTGGAACAGCGGATTGACGTCGGCAGGGAGCTTGATGACGAAGAACTCCACGAGCTGATTGTGCTGAGCAACGAGCGCCGTGCCAAGGAAAAGGCGCTGTGGCTCATCTCCTACCGCAGTCACTCCAAAAAGGAGCTGCGCGACAAAATCCGGCGCACCTGCGACGCGGACGCCGCCGACAAAGCGGTAGAGCGCATGGAGGAGCTGGGACTGGTCAACGACGAGGACTTTGCCCGTCGCTACGCGGAGCAATTGCTGTATGGCAAGCGCATGTCCAAGCGCGCGGCGGTCTATGAACTGCGCCGCAAGGGCATTGACCGGTCAACCGCTGAAGAGGTTCTCGAAGAGCTGGACGTAGACGTTCACGAGCAAATCCGGGCGCTGATTGAGAAAAAATACCGTCATATCAATGATGAAAAAATCCGCCGCCGTGCGGTTGCCGCCCTGCAGCGGCTCGGCTACGGCTGGGAGGATATCAAAGCCGTCCTCGCAGAATACGCGGACGACGAATAGAAGGATGAACGCTTATGAATTACAAGGCAGGCATTGTTTCACTCGGCTGCGCCAAAAATCAGGTTGACGCCGAAATGCTGCTCTATTCCCTGCGGGAAAAGGGCTTTCAGATTGTCAGCGACCCGGCTGACGCGGACGCGGTGATTGTGAACACCTGCGGCTTTATCGAATCGGCAAAGCAGGAGAGTATTGACGAGATTATCGAGCTGGGCGCGCTCAAGCGCGAGGGCAAAATCAAGGCGATTGTCGTGACCGGCTGCCTTGCGGAGCGTTATCAGAATGAAATCACCAAGCAGCTCTACGAAATTGACGCGGCAATCGGCATCGGCGCGAATTCAAAAATCGCCGACGTGGTGCTTGAAGCGCTCGAAGGCAAGAAAGTCGAGCTGTTCCCCGACAAGCTGGAGCTGCCTTTGAGCGGCGGCAGGGTGCAGTCCACGCCCTTCTACACCGCTTACCTCAAAATCGCCGAGGGCTGCGACAACCGCTGTACCTACTGCGCGATTCCCTTAATCCGCGGCGGCTTCCGCAGCCGTGAGATGGAGGACGTGCTCAAAGAAGCCAGATGGCTCGCCGGCAAGGGCGTCAGGGAGCTCAACGTCATCGCACAGGACACCACGCGCTACGGCGAGGACTTATACGGCACGCCGCAGCTGGCAAGGCTATTGCGCGAGCTGTGCAAAATTGACGGCTTCCGCTGGATTCGCGTGCTCTACTGCTATCCCGACCGCGTGACGGACGAATTAATCGACGTGATTGCATCGGAGGATAAGATTGTCAACTACATCGATTTGCCGCTGCAGCACTGCAACGGTGAGATATTACACCGCATGAACCGGCGCGGCAACCGCGAAAGCCTGACCGCGCTGCTCAATAAAATCAAGGAACGTATTCCCGGCGTGGTGCTGCGTTCCACCTTCATCACCGGCTTCCCCGGTGAGACGGAGGAACAGTTTGAGGAGCTGGCGGAATTTGCCGACGAAATTCAGTTCCAGCGCCTGGGCTGCTTTGCCTACTCGCAGGAGGAGGACACGCCGGCGGCGGAAATGCCCGGCCAGGTGGACGGGGACGTCCGTCAGGAGCGCGCCGACATCATCATGGAGCAGCAGCAGAATGTGATGGCGAATTTCTGTGAGAGCATGCTCGGACAGGAAATTGAAGTGCTCGTTGAGGGCTTTGACCGCCTTGCCGGCTGCTTCTTCGGCAGAAGCTACGCCGACGCGCCCGAGGTTGACGGAAGCGTGTTCTTTACCTGTGACGGCGCCAGACCGCAGGTTGGCGACTTTGTGAAGGTCAAAATCGACGACTGTCTCGGCTGTGACCCCGTAGGCACGATGATTTGAACAGGTAACACGTATGAATTTACCGAATAAACTGACTGTGGGACGTATCGTGCTGATGCCGTTCTTTGTGGCGGCGCTGCTGATTCCGTTCCCGATGCACACCCTGGCGGCGCTGCTGCTCTTTATCGCCGCCTCCGTGACGGATTTGCTCGACGGCAAAATCGCGCGGAAAAACAATCTGGTGACGGATTTCGGCAAGTTTGCCGACCCGTTGGCGGACAAAATACTGGTGCTCTCGGCACTGCTCTGCTTTGTGCAGCTCGGCTGGTGCGACTGCGTCGCGGTGATTATCGTGCTGTTCCGCGAATTTGCCGTGACCTCTATCCGGCTGATTGCCGCCTCCCGGGGCAAGGTCGTCGCCGCGAATATCTGGGGCAAGGTCAAGACCGTCACCCAGATGGTGGCGGTTATTACCATTCTGGTGATGCGCTCTGCCGGCGACATTGTCAGCATGACGATGGGCGCCGTACCAATGATGGACACGGTGTTCTTCGTTATCAGCGAATGCCTGATTTGGATTTCCACCGTATTCGCCATGATTTCCGGCGTGATTTATATCGCGCAGAACAAGCACTTTATTTCAGAAAAATAACGCCGCGGAAAAGAATGAAAACAAGGAGTAACCTTATGATATTATACAACTCTCTCGGACAGACCAAGCAGGAATTTATCCCCCACGACGGCAACAAGGTGAACATGTACACCTGCGGCCCCACCGTTTATCACTACGCGCACATCGGCAACCTGCGCACCTATATCATGGAGGACGTGCTCGAAAAATATCTGCGCTTCGCAGGCTACGACGTCAAGCGCGTCATGAATATCACAGACGTCGGCCATCTTTCCAGCGATGCGGATACCGGCGAGGATAAAATGCTTGCCGGTGCCAAAAGAGAGCACAAGAGCGTGCTGGAAATCGCCAAATTCTACACTGACGCGTTTTTCTCCGACTGCGAGAAGCTCAATATCAAACGTCCCGACGTGGTAGAGCCGGCAACGAACTGCATTGATGATTTTATCGAGATGATTTCTGTCCTGCTCGAAAAGGGTTACGCCTATCTCGCCGGCGGCAACGTCTACTTTGACACCTCCAGGCTCGACAGCTACTATGTGTTCGGCAACATGAACGAGGACGATTTAGCTGTCGGCGTGCGCGACAGCGTGGAGGAGGACGTCAACAAGCGCAATAAGACCGACTTTGTGCTCTGGTTCACCAAGTCCAAGTTTGACTCTCAGGAACTGAAATGGGAAAGCCCCTGGGGGCTGGGCTATCCGGGCTGGCACATTGAATGCTCCTGCATCAGCAAGAAGCACAACGGCGAATACCTCGACATTCACTGCGGCGGCATTGACAACGCCTTTCCGCATCACACCAACGAAATCGCGCAGAGTGAAGCGTACTTCGGTCACAAGTGGTGCGGCTACTGGTTCCACGTGCTCCATCTGCTTGACGCAAGAGGCAAGATGAGCAAGTCCAAGGGCGACTTTCTCACGGTCTCCCTGCTTGAAAGCAAGGGCTACAATCCGGTTGTTTACCGCATGTTCTGCCTGCAGAGCCACTACCGCAAGCCGCTGACCTTCTCCTACGAGAGTCTGGACAACACCGCCAAGGCGTATGAAAAGCTGATAAAGCGCATTGCAACGCTTAGCAAGGACGGCGAAGTCGATACGGACAAGGCGAACGCGCTGATTGCTTCCTTTAAGGAAGCGATGGACAACGACCTCAACACCTCCCTCGGTCTGACGAGCGTTTACGACGTGCTCAAAGCCGATACCAACGACGCGACCAAGCGCTATGTTCTCGGCGAGCTCGACAAGGTGCTCTCGCTCGATTTGCTGGCGGAAAAGGAAGAATCCGCCGGCGCTGATGACGCGCTCCGCGCGGAGGTGGAAGCGCTGATTGCGCAGAGAGCCGAAGCCCGCAAAAACAAGGACTGGGCAACCGCCGACGCAATCCGCGACAAGCTCAAGGAAATGCACGTTGTCCTGCTCGACACCAAGGACGGCGTGAGCTGGTCGGTTGAAAATTGAATTTGAATAATAAAAACGACTCCCTTTTCATACACTGTACGGAAAGGGAGTTTTTGTATGAAGCTGTTAATTTTGACCAAGCGCAGTCTGGCGTCTATCGCCTTTTGCGCGCTGATAGGCGCCGCGGCAGCAACCATGGCGATCACCTCTACTGTCAAGGCGGTACAGACTGCAGCCGAACCCAAGGAGGTGCCGGTTTACCGCGTAGAAGCCGGCAAAAAACAGGTAGCGATTTCCTTTGACGCGGCATGGGGCGACGAGGAAACGCCGCAGCTGTTGGAGATTCTCGATAAATACGAGGTGAAGGCAACCTTTTTTCTGGTGGGCGACTGGGTGGATAACTACCCCGAGGACGTGAAGGAGATCGCCGCGCACGGCAACGATATCGGCAACCACAGCGATACCCATCCGCACATGCCGCAGCTCTCCGGCGACAAGATGACCGCCGAAATTCAGCAGTGCAACGAGAAAATTGAGGCGCTGACCGGTCACGCGCCCACGCTTTTCCGCGCTCCCTACGGCGACTACGACAACAGCCTTGTCAGAACCGTCAAGGGACTGGGCATGTACTGTGTGCAGTGGGACGTCGATTCGCTCGACTGGAAGGATCCTTCGCCCGAACAGCTCACGCAGAATGTGCTGAAAAAGGTGACGGACGGCTCTATCGTCCTCATGCACAACGGCGCAAAAAATACCCCTGCCGCTCTGCCGTCGATTATCGAGGGCATAAAAGACAAGGGGTATGAGATTGTATTGATTAAAGATTTGATTCCCGAGGGCGAGTATTATACCGACGTGCAGGGAGAAATGCACCTGTCGAAAGGATAACTCCGATCCGAAGGCAACTCCCCTGAATCCATGAACGAATCCCCGGCAGGCTGAAAGGGCTTGCCGGGGATTGCGGTTGGTGCTATAATAGAGGCATATCAATAACAGGACGTGACCTTATGCGCAATATTTATCCGACTTTTTATCATGAATTCCGCTGCATTGCCAACCGCTGTGAGGACAGCTGCTGCAAGGACTGGGATATCGACGTGGACAGCGAAACCGAAAAATTCTATCAGACCGTCGAAGGCGCGCTCGGCGACAAGATCCGTTCGCTGACCATCACCGACGAATACGGCGAGCGCGTGTTCCGCTCCGGAAACGGCAGGTGTCCGTTCTGGAACGATGACATGCTTTGTGATATTTATATCGGCATCGGCGAGGAACACCTCAGCCACACCTGCGCCAATTTTCCGCGCGTACATATTGACTACGGCGATTTTCAGGAACACTTGCTCTCCTTTGCCTGTCCGGAGGCGGCGCGGTTTATGCTGCGAGAGGAAGGCAATCCCTACCGCGATTTCGGCGGCAGCGAAGAACTCGAAACCACCGACGAAACCGAGGATTTCATGAGCTTTTTGCTCAAGGCGCGCGAGCGCAGCGTGGCGCTGCTGCTCAACCGTGACGAGCCGTTTGCCTACCGGCTGGCGGACTGTCTGGAATTCAACGCGCAGGTGCAAAGTCTGCTGAACGGCGAAGAACCGCAGCCGTTATCGACCGACGGCGTAACGGCGGAATCGCCGGACTTTATCTTTGCGCTGCACCGGCAGTTTGAAATCATGAGCAGTCAATGGAGAGCGGCGCTGGACGAAACCGCGCAGAAGGAGGCTTCTCTCCGGATTTCCGGCGGGTTCGGTAAGGACTTTGAGAAGTTCGCGCTCTACTACCTCTACCGCTACTACCTGGAGGCGATTCACTCCGGCGACGTGCTCTACTCCGTCAAGCGCATTATCTGCGCCTACCTCGTCACCGGCAAGATGGACGCGCTCTTTGCTTCGCAGAACTATCCCCTGCCGCGTATGCGCATTTTGCAGCGCTACTCCAAGGAGGTTGAGCACTCCTACGAAAATACAGAACAGCTGAATGCCGCCTTTGACAAAGACAGCCGCTTTGATACGGTTCCGCTGCTTTGCATGCTCGAACAATTGGGTGCAATGGAATAACCTTTCCGGAAAAGTCAACGGATTTTACAGATTTGTTGCAACTTATCATTGATAATTCCTGCAAAAGCACAAGAAATACACATAGCTTTGATGTACAATATAAATATATATATTCTTGTGAGGTGTCACAATTGATTCACTGGCTCAGTGATTACAATTACGATTTTGCGCTGGCGTCTATACCGGTTCAGGTGATTTTGCTGCTCGTTTACTGTCTGCGGCGCAACCTGCCTGTTAGGCAAAGCGCCAGCTTTCTGAATTTGATGATTGCCAATCTGACCATGACGCTCTCGGACATCATCTCGTGTGAGATGAACGAGGTCTGGACGGATTTTCCGCTGTGGGTGATGTACGGCATTAACATGCTGTATTTCGTCAGCTTTATCGTCCGCGGCTGGGCGCTGTTTGACTACGCCGCGGAATCCTGTCACGGCTATCAGAAATTCGGCAGGTATACGCGCGTCGTCATGGCTGTTCCGGCTGTTGTGGTGCTGGTGATGATACTCTCCACACCGTGGACAGGCATGGTTTTCTCATTCTCGCCGACAGAGGGCTACTTTAACTGCTATCTGTATCAGGCAATCTATGTCAGCACCTATTTCTATATTGCCGCGACGTTCGTGTTTATCTTTGTCTGTTTCAGGGGTATGTCCACGCGGCTGCGGATTGGTCTGCTGTCCTCCAACGCGCTGCTGCTCGGCGGCATTATTCTGCGCAAGCTGTTCTTCCACGTGCTGGTGACGAGCTTCTTCAGCGTGCTGGTGATTCTGATTATCTTCCTTTCCTCGGAAAATCCGGATTTGTACCGTCACCGTCAGATTCGCTTCTTCAACAGAGAGGCGTTCCGGCGGATCGGCACGGAATATCTCAGCCGCGAAATGCCGTTCAGCTGCGTGATTCTCGCGGCGCAGAACTATGAAATGCTCAAGCATATTTACGGCACCACGCGCGTTTATGAGCGCCTGCAGACCGTCGGCGACCGTATGATTTCCGCCTTTAGCCAAGGCTATGTGTTCTATCTGCGCAACGGCAATTTTGTGATTTTGGACAACTGTTCTGTCGGCGGCAATGACGAAAAAGCGGCGCTTCAATGGAAGCAGGAGATTGAACGGCTGCTGGCGGACAACGATATTGTCAAGCTCAGCTTCTCGGTCATGCTGCTCCCCAGCGAGGTTGCCGGAAGCGGTATCAACGAAATTGAAAACCTGGTGCATTATTCCCTGCGCAACAGCGACGCCATCAACCAGAAGGGCGACTATCTCATCACGAAAGAGATGGTGCAAAAGCTGGAGCGTGAAACCGATATCCGTCTGGCGCTCAAGCGCGCGCTTGACAACCGTACCGTTCAGGTCTATTTCCAGCCGATTTACTCCACTGTGGAAAACCGCGTCGTCGGCGCGGAGGCGCTTGCCAGAATGTCTGATGAAAAGCTGGGCAATATCTCTCCGGATGATTTTATCCGCGTCGCCGAGAAAAACGGCGATATTGTGCGGCTTGGCAGACAGATTTTTGAAAACGTCTGCGATTTTATTCACAGCGCTCACCTGCGCGAACGCGGTATTCGCCGGGTGCATGTGAATCTCTCGCCGGCGCAGTGCATGGACACGCAGCTCGCGCCGGATTTCGCGGAGATTGCCGGACGCTTCCACGTCCCGATGAGCATGATTGACTTCGAGATTACCGAGACCGCCATCGACGACCACCAGGCGATTCTGGAACAGATTTACAGACTGAAGGAAAGCGGCGCGGAGCTGTCTCTTGACGACTTCGGCACCGGCACGTCCAACCTGACCAGGCTGATGAAAATGCCGATTAATCTGGTTAAGCTCGATTTGACGGTGGTGCATGCCTACTTCAACGGCGAAACCGCTATCCTGCCCGATTTAATCCGGATGTTCCATAACGCGGACATGAAAATTGTCGTTGAAGGCGTGGAAACGGAAGAAATGATGCGCCGTCTCGCGGAGCTCTCCTGCAACTATCAGCAGGGATACTATTTCTCACGTCCGGTTTCTCCGACGGATTTTCTCGAATACCTCAACCGCATGGAATCACATCCGGTTTCATAAATTGCATTTCAGAGTCCGGCGCTTGCCGGGCTCTTTCATTTTGTCATTTGTGATGAAATATGTGCCGATTTTTCTTGCATTTTGCTCTCCTGTCGATTACAATAGAAATAGTACTTTTGGGAGGAATACTTATGCTGACCATACAGAATTTAAAGGAATACGGCGCCAATGTCGATGAAGGCTTGCAGCGGTGCCTTGATGATGAGGATTTTTATCTGGAGATGGTTGCCGCCGTCTTTGGGGACAACAACCTCGGCGCGCTGGAGCAAGCCTTGGCAAACAAAGATGTTCAGACGGCGTTTGAGCTTGCGCACGCGCTCAAGGGCGTTTACGCGAACCTCGCGCTGACGCCGCTGTACACACCGACCGCAGCGCTGACGGAGCTGCTGCGCGGCGGTGAACTGCCCATGGACAGCGCGCTGATAGACGCCATAAAAAAAGCCTGCGCGGATTTGCAGGCACTGAACTAAAGGAGCGGACGTATGCCAAATCAAAACAAGATATCCAAAGAGGTGAACCCTGCATGAATCAACTGCCTTCGCAGCCGGCGCGCTCCTATGCGCGTTATCTGGCGCCTGTTGACGTCTGGGCAATCGCGTTCGGCTGTATTGTCGGCTGGGGCGCGTTCGTCATGCCCGGTACGACCTTTCTTCCCCTTGCCGGACCGCTCGGCACGGTTGCCGCGCTGGCAATCGGCACACTGGTCATGCTCGTCATCGGCAAAAACTACGCCTACCTGATGGAAAAACGTCCCGGCACCGGCGGCGTTTACAGCTATGCCAAGGAGGCATTTGGCAGAGACCATGCCTTTTTGTGCTCGTGGTTCCTCAGTCTGTCATACCTTACCATCGTCTTTCTCAACGCTACGGCGCTGCTGGTACTCAGCCGGACGGTGTTCGGCAACGTGTTCCGCTTTGGATTTCATTACAACATCGCCGGTTTTGACATTTACTTCGGTGAAATCGCGCTGTCTGTCGCCGCACTGGCGGTATTCGGGCTGATATTTATCTTCAAAAAACCGCTGCTGCAGGGAATCCAGACGGTTTCCGCGCTGGTGCTGATTCTCGGCGTGCTGGTGCTCGCCGTTGCGGCGCTGCCGCACCTGGACTGGGCGCAGGTTCCGACCGTCCATCCGGACAGCCCCAGCTCTGTTCCCGGCGCCGTCATCACCATTGTCCTGCTCGCCCCTTGGGCGTTCGTCGGCTTTGACACCGCCTCGCTGGAAACCGCGCATTTCAAATTCTCCACGAAAAAGTCATGGAAAATAATCGCCGCTTCCATTATCTGCGGCGGTCTGGTCTACATGGCGCTCACCGTCGTCAGCATCACCTACACGCCTGACGGCGTGGGCAGCTGGCAGGAATATGTGTCGGCGCTTGACAGCTACAGCGGCACCTCCTCTGTGCCGTCCTTCTTCGCCGCGGAATCCTCGATGGGAACAGCCGGCGTGGTGATTGTCGGCGTCACGGCGCTCGCCGCCATCTTTACCGGCATTATCGCCGCCTACCGCGCCAGCATGCGCGTGCTCTCGACCATGGCGGAGGACCATATTGTTCCGCAGCGATTTCTCAATTCGACGGTCTGTATTCTCTTTGTCATGATTCTGTCGATTGCGTTCTCCTTCTTCGGCAGAAACGCGCTGAACTGGTTCGTCGACCTGACCTCCTTCGGCGCGATTGTCGGCTTTGGCTACACCTCCGCTTCCGCGTGGAAGCTCGCAAAAAAAGAAGGCACCCGGAAGATTGTCGTCACCGGTTTTGCCGGCATGCTGATTTCCATCGCCTTCTGTCTGGCTCATCTGCTGTCACGCGTCGGTTCCGTGGAAACCATGGGCACACAGTCCTTTATCTTTCTCTCGCTGTGGTGTCTGCTCGGCTTTGTGTTCTACTGGCGCACTATCCGCAAGAGTGATTTGTCCGATTTCAAGGGCGTTGTCACCTCCAGTGCCGCGCTGCTCTGCGTACTGATTTTCACCGCGCTGATGTGGTTTATCAAGAGCGTCATCGAAGCGTCGGAGCAGGATAACCTTACCGACGTCATTATCAGCAGGGGCATTATCCTCGCGGTGCTGGTAATGCTGGGCATCGCGGTCATGCTCTACACGCAGGACACCCTGCGCAAGCGTCACAACAAGCTCGAACGCGATAAGATTCACGCCGAGGAGAGCAGCAAGGCGAAAAGCCAGTTTTTATTCAACATCTCGCACGACATCCGCACGCCGATGAACGCGATTCTCGGCTACACCCACCTCGCCATGCAGGAGCCGGATATTCCCGGCGCAGTGAAAAATTACATGGAAAAAATCGACGTGTCCGGCAAGCACCTGCTCACGCTGATTAACGATATTCTGGATATGAGCCTGATTGAAAGCGGCAAGCTGGAGCTGCGCAACAACAAGGCGAATATCGTCGAGACCGTCACCACCGCCTACGATATGTTCAAGGCACAGATGGAGGAGAAAAAAATCAACTACACCCTGGATATCAGCGGCATATCGCACCCCTGCGCGGTGTTTGACAGCAACCGTCTGCTGCGCGTGATTCTCAACCTGCTGAGCAACGCCAACAAGTTTACGCCCGACGGCGGCAGCGTCTATGTGGCACTGACGGGAAAGGAATTGGACAGCGAAAACCGCGCCGTCTACTCGCTGACCGTCAGAGACAGCGGTATCGGCATGAGCAAGGCGTTCACCGAGAGCATTTTTGAGGCGTTCGCGCGTGAGAGAACCGCGACCGTCAGCAAAACCCAGGGAACCGGTCTGGGCATGTCCATCACCAAAAATATTGTTGACGCCATGGGCGGCACGATTCAGCTGACAACCGCGCCCGGAGAGGGCACGGAGTTTGTCATCGGGCTGCGCTTTACGCCCTGTGAGGAAGAGCCGAAGGACAAACGGAAGGGGCAGGAAAAGGTCGTCAGGGACTTCTCCGGCAAGCGCATTTTGCTGGCGGAGGACATGGCGATTAACCGTCAGATTGCCACCAAGCTGCTCGCCCGTCTGGGCGTTGAGGTGGAACCCGCCGAAAACGGTCAGGCGGCTGTCGACAAGCTCACCTCTCAGCCGGAGGGCACCTACGACGCGATTCTCATGGATATCCAGATGCCGGTGATGGACGGCTTTGAGGCAACCGCCGCTATCCGTGCGCTGGATAATCCGGCGCTCAGCACGATTCCGATTATTGCCGTAACGGCGAACGCCTCTGACGAGGACGCCAAAAAAGCATGCGAATCAGGCATGAACAGCCATATCGCCAAGCCGATTAATCCTGTCCAGCTCTCCGACACGCTGGCGGAAATTCTGCTGGACGGCGAGAAAAACACTTGATTTCATCAGGCGGATGTGCTACGATAAAACCACAAAAAGGAGGAATATAAGATGTTCTGTTACCATTGTATGAGAAAAATCAACGAAGGCAGCACCTACTGTCCTCACTGCGGCAGACAGTCCTTTCCCGACCGCGACCCGCATTATCTGGCGGCAGGCAGCACGCTGAACGACCGCTATCTCATCGGCAATCCGATGGGCGAGGACGGCTTTTCCATCAACTATATCGCGAGAGATTTGAACATTGACGAGCGCGTTGCCGTCAAGGAGTTTTATCCGATGGGGCTGGTAACGCGTGACAGCGCCATCTCCGGCAGGGTCAGCCTGAAATCGGAGCAGGAGGACTTCCGCGCCTCCTTTGAGAGAGGTAAAGACAAGTTTTTGCAGGAGGCGCGTTTGTCCCGTCAGAACGGCACCGCCGATGTGAGGGATATTTTCAGCGTCAACGGCACGGTGTATGTGGTCACTTCCCTGACCAGGGATATGCGGACCGCGCCGGCGGCTCCGGACGGCGCTCCGCTTCCCTATGAGGACGGCTTTGAGGGCGGCGCCGGGCAAAATTCAAACAACGTGACGGATATTGCCGGAAAACCGCCGCAGAAGAAAAAAGTCAGCGGCGGCATGATTGCGCTGATTGTGATTGCTTCCATCGTTGTTGCCGGTCTGATTATCACCATGATTGTGCTCTTTTCCGGCAAGGGCAAGGGCAAAAACGACCAGGCAGCCACCACCGTTCCCACGACCGTCGCCTCCACCACCGTTGAAACAAAGGCAACACAGGCAGAGGACACCTCCGTCACCATGATTGACGTGAAGGGCAAAAAGCTCTCCGACGCGCAGGCACAGCTATTGGCGCTCGGCTTGAAGGTGGAGACCTCCCGTGAGCAGAACGCCGACGTCGCCAAGGATTATATCATCCGCCAGAGCGTTGAAGGCGGACAGAAGCTCCAGAAGGGCGACACGGTCATGCTCTATGTCTCCGACGGCTACGAGGAGGTTGTCACTACACAGGAAACCCACGCTGCGCCGGTGTTCACTTCCGCGCAGGGTTCCTCTGCTCTCTCCGGCTACGACGCTGAGAACGTGCTGAACAACGACGCCAAATGCTGGGCGACCGAAAAGGACGGCAAGGACGCCTTCATCACCCTGCGCGCCAACAGCGACCAGTGGGTCAAGGGCGTGTACTTCGGCAACGGCAATATCGGTGATTTCCAGAACTGGGGCAGAGTGACCAACGTCCGCTTTGAATTCTCGGACGGTACCTCGCTGGAAAAGAGTATTTCAGATATCTCGGATTTACAGACGATTGATTTTGGCAGAGAGGTCAAAACCAACAGCATGAAAATCACGATTCTGGACAGCAAGACAGGCAGCGAACACGAAAGCGCCTGCATCACCTACATCAAGGCGTATTAAGTGACAAAGGCGGCATACGCGCGTATGCCGCCTTATATTATTCCGCGAGTTTTGCGAAGGTTTCTTTTCCGGCAATGCCGTCAACGTACAAGCCGCTGTTCTGCTGGAAGGCTTTGACAGCCTGTTCGGTCCGGTAGCCGAAGATGCCGTCGAAGCCGCCGGTGTCGTAGCCGTGACAGATTAAGAACGCCTGCAGTATTGACGGATAGCCGCCCTTCTCGCCTTTTCTCAGATTGCGGATAGCCGCCTTGGTGCGCCAGCCAAAGATACCGTCGACCTCCAGTCCGGCGTCATACCAGCGGTTCAGCTCCACCTGCAAGCCGGCTATGAGCGCCTTTTTGGTGGCGCTGCCGCAGATACCGTCGACAGCCAAATCCGCTCCGAAGGTCTTGTTCAGCCAGCGCTGGACGTCCTCTACGCCGCTGTTGCCGGAAACCGGGTCGCCTCCGGGCGTTCCCCAGTTGTTCCAGCCGCCGCTTTTGATGATAGTCGGATAATCGCGGTAACAGAGGTCCTTGTCAATCACGCCCACGCCGGGGATAGAATTGCTCTCAATCAGGTTCGTCTCGCCGCCGTACTGCCACATGGCGAGGTTCTTGCCCTTGTAGCCGCAGGAACGCGCCCAGTGTGCAAACCAGATATCGTAGCTGTCGACAACCTCCTGCGAAATATAGTTCTCTATCTCCTCAAAGCCGGTGTAGAGCATGGGATAGTAGCCGGCTTCCTTGATACCGCCGAGGAAAATCCGGCATGCGCGGTCGACGTTGCGGTAATTCCAGCCGCCGTGATTGGCTTTGTAGCCGTCCGCGTCCTCCATGTCAAAGGCGACCGGCATAGTCGGGCGTTTGCCCTTGAGCAGCCGCAGGGCATGGCGCAGCTCGCTGCGCGCGCTTTCCTCCGAGCAGGCGTAGGAATAGAAATACGCGCCCCAAGGGAGCCCTGCCGCCTCTGCCTTGCGAACGTTCTGCTCCCAGCGGTTATCGTCCTGGCTCTCGATATCCTCGCCAAAGCCGCAGCGTATCATGACGAAATCATAGCCGGCGCTTTTGATTTTCTCCATGCTGATATCGCCGTTGTTGGACGAGATGTCCACGCCTTTTTTATTGGTTAAATTCAAATTTACTCCTCCAGTTCCGGCAGACCGGCAATCGAGGTCAGCAGGCTGAGCACACCGGCGAGCGCCGCTGTGGAGCCGACGACCAGCCAGTCCACCTCATGAATCATCGCGGTCACACCGATGGTGGCAACCGCTGTCTGCGCGACGGTTTTGAGCGCTCTCACGCCTGCCGCCGCAAGCCATTCCTTGGTGAAAATTTTTTTCATGCATATTATCCTTTCTCTTCGAGGTCGTCGATCCGGTGGTTGGCGACCTTGATTTTTTCGTCCATTAAATTGATACTTTCCTCCACCTTGAACATGCGCTCAATGAGGTTGTTGTGCTTGTCAACCTTCTTTTCGAGCTGTTCAATGCGGTAGTTGCTGAGCTTGGAATTGAGCGCGATACCGCCGAGCGTGCCGCCCAGAGAACCGAGCAGGCTGAGAAGTGCCACAATAATCGTGTCAGACACCGATACCACCTCTTTCTGCGCTCTTACTGCTATCATATTGCCAAACGGCAACAATGTGACAAATGATGAAACGCGCATCATGCCTCCTTTATGGTTTCGCGGTCGGTTCATATAAGGTGGTTATCGGGAAAAAATTGCATACTTTTATGCAATTTTTCTCCACAAAAAAACAGCAGGCGCAATGCCTGCTGTCAGACTGTAGAAAAAGTTCGAGCTAATGATTTGCAGAATGATTTTTATCCATTAAATTTTGTAGGGTTCGGTCTTGACCGAACCGTGGATAAAGCGTTTACATTGGGCTTATTACCCCGGTTTGGTCAAGACCAAACCCTACAGTTCAGCGTAAAATTTTACCATCATCGAAAAACAAACGCTAGTTTTTCGACAAACAGACAGCAGGCGCAATGCCTGCTGTTCTGTCATTCCGGTAAACCGATTATTTCATTT
>CAMVTS010000025.1 GCA_947170465.1 uncultured Clostridia bacterium | reverse complement strand
TTACACTTTTAGTGACTTTGATGTATTGACAAAAGTCACTTCATAACAGAGAATATCAATACGGATTGGAAAATGATAAATTCAACAAACTGATTGATTGCGTTATCAGTCTGAATCAGAAGATAGCCGATGACGATTCTCTCGGTGAGGGCTTCTGTATCGGTCACAGCTATTTCTGCGATATTGAGGAGATTAAGGAGAACACGCTGACCGATATCGTGGAGTTTGAAATTATCCCCTTGCTCAAAGAGTATTGGTTTGACGAGCCTTCCAAAGTGAAAGAATGGTCTAACCGTTTGAGGAGTGCTGTCAAGTGATTCCGATTCAAAATATCTACTATATGCTCTCCTACGCTTTTCAAGTGTTGAACGAGCAAGGATATAAAAGCGTGGCGACAGAGCATTTTGCGAATGTGGCGGATTTATGCGCCGCAATACTGATTAAAGGCTTGTCAAAGCAGGTCAAGCGTGGCTTGATGAAGGACTATATCCCGAAGCGTGAACCGCTGACGGCACTGCGCAGTAAAATGGAAATTTCGGAAACACTGAAAACAAATTCCATTATCAAGCGGCAGGTTGTGTGCTCCTACGACGAGTTTTCCGAAAACGCCTATATGAACCGTATCATCAAGACGACAATGCTGCGCTTGTTGGTAGCGGACGTTGACAAGAGCCGCAAAAAGGAAATGAAAAAGTTGTTGGTGTTCTTGGGGAATGTTGAGCCACTGCCGATTTACAGTATCAACTGGAATCTGCGCTATGACCGCAATAATCAGACGTACCGTATGCTGGTCTCGATTTGTTATCTGGTTTTGAAGGGCTTGCTGCAAACACAGTCGGACGGCACGACCAGGCTGATGGACTTTCTCGACGAACAGCGTATGCACCGCCTGTATGAGAAATTTATTCTGGAGTATTACCGCAAGGAACACCCGGAACTGACCGTCGGCGCACCGCAAATCCCGTGGCAGCTCGACGATGATTTCAGCGATATGCTCCCGGTTATGAAGTCGGATATCGTGCTCGAAAAGGACGGTAATATTCTGATTATCGACGCAAAATACTACGCCCACACCACACAGCAGCGGTTTAATAAGGCAACAGTCCATTCAGCGAATCTGTATCAGATTTTTACCTACGTCAAAAACAAACAAGAGGAATTAAAGGACAGACAAGTGACCGTTTCGGGAATGCTGCTCTACGCCAAAACAGACGAACAAATTGTCCCCGACAACACCTATCAAATGAGCGGCAACCAAATCAGCGTGAAAACGCTTGATTTGAATTGCGGATTTGATGAGATTCGGGAACAGTTGGATGAATTGATTGAAAAAAGTAAAATATCCAGCCGGTAAAATTACATATTTTTATAAGGGGAGTGTGAAATGTCTAAAGTACATGTTCGTTTTTTAGTTTCATACTTGAATGAACATAAAAATGTTGCTTTTCTTGGAAGTGATTTATTAAAAAAACTGATTTCTTATTATCCGGAATTAAGTGAAGCAAATGGACGAAAAATAATTTCAAATTGCAAAGCAAAAGGTTTAATTGACTCCTCTGAACCTGTGTCTTTTGATAATAATCAATATGCTTACTTTGCGGTAGGTTCGGAAAAAAACTATCAACTGTATAAAGAACTGATAAAAAAATATAAACAACAATTATTTCGAGTAATCTATGCTTTGAGGAGAAATAAAAATATACTTTCAATAAATGATTTCTACAGAATATCCGGTGTTTCGTCTGAACCTAATAGTCACTCTGTCACTGCGAATAGATTATTGCTAGATTTAGAATTATTAAACATTGCGGAGAAAAAAGAAACAAATGGTATCGAATATATTCATTTTATTAACTTTGAACCTTCCGCAGATATGGTGGAAAGATTGACTGATGATCTTGTAGATAAGAATTTCCTTATTTCTTGTTGCGTTCAGTGGTTAATCAAATGTAATATTGTTTCCGGAAAAAATGTTTGTTATATTGGTTCAGATAATCAGTTTTCGGGTATTGAAAGAAATCATATGTTTTGGGATTCGATTGGATTTACGAACACAATTGGAATAGGAGGCAAAGAAAAAGAATTCCAAACTATGGTAGTTATTGATTTTTTGGCTAATTATAAGTACGAAGAGTATGATTTTCAAGGATTTCAATCTCGAGTAGATCATCTGATTTTTAGTGTCAGAGAAGCCAAGAGAAAAGTTTTACCGATTGTAATAGTGAATTCTATTTCTCCGGCGGCAAAAGCACTTTTGAGAGAGAAACATTATATGTTTTTCTCTTTAGACTCACTGTTTGGCAAAAATGCAATACAAGTAGCCAAGGAATATAGACAAACAATTAATGCGATAGAACACCACATTGAAATAAAGAATTATTCACAGATAGTAGATGAGGTAGCGGGTCTATATTCTTATGTATCAAATAATACTAATGAAGTGAATTTGGGAAATATAAAAGGAGCTTTATTTGAATATTTAATGTTTCCTGTGTTAGAAAGAGTATTTAATAAAAAAGGCGACAGAATAATTCATAGCTTTAAAGGGAGTGTTAGCAACAAAAAATATGAATTTGATTATCGAATTGAAACGGAAACAGAGAATATATTTATTGAATTAAAAGGATACAAAAATTCAAATATTATCCCTTTAGGAAAGAAAAAGGCGAATCATATTCCTGAGAAAAACAGTATCTTATGGTCTTTAAAACAATATGAAATTGCAAAGAAACAATTTAGCCAAACAAATGAAAGAAAAACAAAATTTTGTTTTATTACTACTTGTAAAATTGAAGAACAAGCAAAAGAAGCATTAAGTAAAAGAAAAAAGGATAAATCAGAGTATCTTGAATTATTCTACGATTATGAAAGCCTTTTATCATTGCTTCGTTCCATTAATTCAAGAAATGAAATACATGTGATAAAGCAGTTTTTTGGAGAAGAAAAGTAATTATTTGAGCAATCTATTATAATGAAACGATGCAATAATCCCTCCGTAATAGTAAAACGGAGGGATTATTGTTTAACTATAATGAGAAAGCAGGTGAATGCAATATTGATTCATACTGATGCCTTCCTTTTTAGAACATTCGGAGAGGATTTTGTGCAATGATTTGGGCATTCTTAGTTGGAACTGACCGGAGTATTCCTTTGTATCAAGCGGTTTTGGAAAACCCATACAGCTCTCTAATGCTGCGATAATCCACTCACGGCGAGCCTTCTCTCTTTTCTTGACAGCTTCCTCAATCGTTTCACCGGACGGCATACAGCTGATTGTTTCAAAAAATCATTTTGTTTATCAATATCAGCCTACACAATCTCTTTGGCCTTTTGAACATATACTTTTTTATCGGTTCGTGTTTGCGGACTGTTATATTAAATTGCTTGATTTTCAACCTTGCAATATTATTTTGGCTGTTCAATTCAAATGATTGATGTTCAAACTCCTACATTTTATTGATAATAATAATGTTTTGGACATTCGTCTGAATTGTAAGGAAAATAATAATTGGCACAAAACGCTTAGTTTGTGAACACTAAAAATATGTAAAGCTATCTAGAGTTCGTATCTACCCTATCGTTTTATAAAGACGTAATTTTTTTTGAAAGAGAGTGATAGTAAATCATACCATATTTTGATAATAAATCGATGATTAATATTGTAAACGATATTAAAATAATATATAATTAGATTAAATCCTATATTTGTTTATTATTGTCAAAATGAAAACAAGGGGTATTTCAATAATACACTATAATAAAGGAAATTTCTTGAAAAAGCCGTACGAATTTTAAGAATATTATGTTGGTATGAGGTGTTTTTATGAAACAAACATTACTTATCGGAAACGGACTAAACCTTTGCCTTGATCACAGCATCTCATGGGGAGATTTATTGAAAGATATTGCATCCGATTATGATGTAAAATATAACGGTAGTATTCCAATGCCATTAGAGTTTGAAAGCATCGTTAATCAATGCCTGAGCAAAAAGTCCGATCCGTCGGACAGCATATATCTTGAGATCAAAGAAAAAATAGTCGAAAAGATATCCTATGCCAAACTTCCGTTGAAAGCTATTCATCACGAAATCTATAATTTGCCTATAGACGCAATAATGACTACTAATTATGACAATCTCCTTGAATATGTATATAACCCAGAATGTTCCTATAAGGGTAGCAAGGCATATAAATATTTGTTTAATGCCACCTCAACACAGCACAACATTTTCTTTTATCATATTCATGGCCACGCCGATAGTCCCAAAACACTGTGCTTGGGATATGAACACTATATGGGCGTAGTTGAAAATATGCGTAGAGAAATAAACTCCAAAGAAGACCGCGATGAAGATAAAATGAAAATCAAAGAAGTTCTTTTCGGAAATTCTAAACGACGAAACACTTGGGATGAGCGTTTTTATACTGATAACATTGGTATTATTGGATTAGGTTTGTCTGAAAGTGAAGTGGATCTATGGTGGTTACTGGCACACAGGGCGTATCTATATTATTCGAATTATTGTAATATAAGAAAAGTATTAAAAAATAAGATTACATATTATGACGTACTTAATCCTAATGAACCGGAGTGGATCGAACAGAAGAAAAAAATACATTATATGCTAAATAATTCACATGTTGAGGTGAAAAAATACATCATAGGGACTGACTGCATGGATTACAAAGATGGTTATCGAAAAATAATGCAAGATATTCGTAATGGTGGTTTATCCTAAATGATCACTAATTCTGTCTTGTTTAATTTGTTGTGTCGCGCTTATATTTGACAATACCCAAAACAGTAACCAGATATAGAATTTATTTTTACTACAAGCTAACTACATACCAATCACTTGACTTTATATTCTTTTTCGGCTATAATAAGATTGTATCTTATTTCGGACGGTGATGGCATGAAATATATAAAACGAACGCTCGAAAAGAAAATTATTGAAATCAGCAGAGAATACAGTTGTTTGCTGTTGATTGGTCCGCGTCAGGTCGGCAAGTCGACAATGCTTGAGCATTTGATGGATGGCACCGATCGCTCCAAAGTCAGCCTTGATGATATGGAAGAGCGCCGTCTCGCTCAGTCAGATCCTGCGCTTTTTTTGGAGCTGCATCCCGCGCCTGTGCTAATTGACGAGGTACAGTATGCTCCGGAACTTTTTTCGTATATAAAAATAAAGGTTGATAGCGGCGCTGCTCCCGGTTCCTATTGGCTGACAGGCTCGCAATCCTTCCGATTAATGGATTTAGCTCAGGAGTCTTTGGCAGGCAGAACAGCTATTCTTCATATGTCCGCGCTCTCGCAGTCGGAACTTTACGGCAACGGCGAGACCTCTCCGTTTGCGGTCAACCTTAAATCTCTAAACAGCAGAAAATCAGTTCTCACAAAAGCAAGCGCTACTGAGATATTTGAACGTATATGGCACGGCGCTATGCCCGGTCACCGCAGCGGCAGATATACCGACCGTGACGTTTTTTACAGTTCTTATGTTCAAAGCTATATTGACCGTGACGTGTCAGATATGATTCCCGGCGTAGACAAATTGCTGTATGCCGACTTTATCCGCGCGGCTGCTTGCAGGGCGGGACAAATGCTGAATGTTCACGATATCGCAACAGACGTCGGCATCAGCGACGATACTGCTAAACGCTGGCTGTCAGTACTGGAAAAATCAGAAGTGATTTTCTTTCTGCGCCCTTATTCAAACAACCTGTTGAAGCGCACGATCAAGACTCCGAAAATGTACTTTTTTGATACAGGTTTAGTTGCGTATCTGACAAAATACAGCAGTCCCGAGATTTTGATGAACGGCGCAATCAACGGTGCTATCCTTGAAAACTACACCGTTGCGGAGATACGCAAAACATACTATAACTGCGCAAAAGGTTTTATTATGCATTATTACCGCGACAAAGACTCGAACGAGATCGATTTGGTAATCGAAAGTGACGGCGAGCTTCATCCTCTTGAGATAAAGAAAAGCACCTCGCCGAGCCCTCAGCTTATAAGCGCTTTCAAAGTGCTTGACAAGGCGTCTACACCACGTGGAACAGGAGCAATCCTGTGCCTGCGTGAGGAGCTTTCCGCAATCAACCGCGATTGCTTTATGATTCCCATTTGGATGATTTAAGCTGGATTAACCGCTTTAGGTTTTGTATTTCACATCTTTATTTCTGCTACCTGTGGTTGGTTGTTTTACGGTCATTATCGGGTCATTTTGGTTTTGATTTGGGGTAGGAAGTCTGTTTGATTTACGCAAGGGAATGTCAGCATTCTCCGCATAAAACCGTTGTTTTCGGCAGTTTTGCAATCTTTTTAAACAGCATGCACGTTTCTTCGAGCCCCATTATCTCCACCACATCAAAAACCGCATTAGAAAGTCGTTTTTAGGCAGTCTAATGCGGTTTTTGATTTATAATTATTATTCTAATTTGGAATAATAGTTGAATGAATGTTGAATAGGATTTTTCTTCTCATAATTTTGGCAAATACTTCGATTCTAATACTGCCTATATATGTGATTTGATATGTGTTGTTCATCAGTCGGGCTTGATTTGGAGTGTAAGCATCGTCATATCGTCCGATTGCTCTGATCCTTGGGCAAAGCCATTGATTTCCGCAGTTACAGCGTTCAGCAGATTATCTGCACAATCATTGTTTTTATGCAAAACTTCCTCCAGCTGCGTTTCACCGAATAGCTCGCCGCTTTTGTTCTCCGCTTCCGTTACACCGTCGGTATACATAAACAGGCAGTCTCCGGGCTTCATTTTAACCGTGTATTCGGGGAACTCGACATCTTCAAACGAGCCTGCCATAATACCGTTTTCAGTATTCAGTGCGGTCAGCTTGTCTGATATGATATACGGATAGTTATGACCTGCGTTAGAGTAGATCAATTCTCCCGCTTTCGGATCGTATACTGCGACAAATGCCGTAATAAACATCATATTCGGATTATGCGCCGCAAGATTGTTATTGAATTCAAACAGCATTTTTGCGGGAGAGTAACCGAGCTTTGCGTAGTTGTTCAGCAGAGTGATCGCGCGTGCCATAAACAGCGCGGCGGTGATACCCTTGCCCGAAACGTCTCCGATTGCGACAAAAACGCTGCCGTTATCCAAAATACGATAATCATACAAATCGCCGCCGACAACCCTTGCGGTCGTCATCGAAGCGTTGATTTTTACCTTGTCGTTTTCAAAGGAGTCCGGTTCCAGTAAGCCCAGCTGAATGGTTTGAGCAATGTTCAGCTCGGCTTTTTGCCGGTTCAGCTCTGCAACGTCATCGATGTATTGCTCAATCTCCTCTGCCATTGTGTTAAAGGAATCTGACATTTCGGCAAGCTCGTCCTTACCCTTGACAGGCAGCTTTTCGAATCCCGCGTCACGGTCTGAGACAAAGCCCTTCATTCTCATGCTGATTTTTTTCAGCGGCTTCGATACCCTAAAATACAGGATGACTGCCGCCGAGATGCCTACCGTCAGCGTGACTATAACCATAATAACCGCAAATTCGCGGAATTTCTTATTGAAATCACTTGTTAAGTTTTTGACAGATATCTCGGCTCTGATGAGTGATTTTATTTCCGTTTCGGGATTTTCACTTTCAGGGTTTTTGTAATACCAAACCGGCATATAGCAAACGAGCTTGTCCTCGTCGCCGTTCCTGATATGGGTGGTGATACCGCTGTCGTCGCCGGCAAAGGCTCTTTTTATTTCATCGGATATGCCGCCCTCGACGTATTGACCGGTCAAGTCATCGGAAAGCTCGCTTTCCTGACTTTCGGCTTGGCGCGTGCTGATTCCGCGCGCGATATATTTTGCGCTTCCGTTCTTCAAATCAGGCAGAATCAGATACACGACGTCCACGTCATATTGGATACAGGTGTTGGTGAAAATGATCACAGTGTCCTTTTCTTCATCAGAGCCGGGAACAAGCTGACCGGGATCAATATAATAGATATGATCCGCTGCGGCACGGGCAGCGCTCGTTACATTCACGGTCGCTTCATTGACGATCGAATTATAGGTGTAGTTGTATAGAGCGACAAACATCACAAGCTCAACGGCGGTGATGATGATCAGCAGCCAAAGCGATACCTTTTTGAATAGTGAAGATTTCATGCGCAACCCTCCCGATTATCATTATTATACAGTATTCCGAGGCGGTTGTCACCAAAAAAATTTGCGCAGATTTAATGACAAATCAAAAACACTGTGTTATACTATAAGCAGTAATACTATTCTCTGATAGAAAGTAGACAACTTTCTATCAGAGAGAAAACGCTTGGCGCGTTTTCCAATTGCGCAAAAGCGCAATTGCCGTCTTATACAATCTTGACGCGCCTACGGCGCTATTAAAAAGTAGAAAGTCTACTTTTTAATGAAGATTGGTATAAAAACAAAACGGAGAATGAACTATGAAAGTTACATCATCAAAAAAAGGCAGCACCTGCACACTGACCGTTGAAGGAAAAATCGACACAATGACCGCTCCTGAGTTGGAAGAAGCAGTAAAATCAAATCTTCCCAAATGCGAAAAAATGATTTTTGACTTTACCAATGCAAACTATATCACCTCGGCAGGCTTGCGCGTGCTGGTGTATGCGCAGCGCGAGCTGATGAAGAAGGGCGGTGTTGAAATAACGGGTGTAAACGATAGCATCAAAAAAGTCTTTACCGTTACGGGAATGTACAAGGTACTGAAAATCAAATAATACTACGTTATATCAAACAGGGATTTCCGGTAATCGGGAATCCTTATTTTTTTTAGCAAATTAGCAAAGATTTGACCCCGCCGTTAATCGAGTTTTCCTGACAAGAAGGGCTTTCCAAAGGCGGAATTGCGTGCAGCGTCACGCTGCCGGACAATTAGTTGGTCATCTGTCTAAAAGCAGACACTTGACCCAAAAAACGTCTGAATGTAGACAAACAGCGGCTTTTTTGAAGATTGTATTTGCCTGAAATCGGTGTTATGATATAGCCACAGTCAAGGGGACACGAAAACAAAATCCCAAAACAAAACCAAAGAAAAGGAGCTAACACCATGAAAAAGACAAACAACATCAAAACAAGAATCATAGCAGGTTTATTATCAACCGTCACCGCTTTCTCAGTAGGCGTTATTGCAATCAGCTCCGCTTCTGCTGCAGAAACAAATTCTTCCGAATACATTTTGCAGCAGAATGATGTAAACGATCCCGTGACCTTTGCAACAGTCAAAGCCGAAGACTACGGCAAGCAGGCAGGCGTAAACGCTGCCAACGCCGCGTTTGATACGCTCGGACAGGTTTTCCCCGGGGCGAGCATTTTGGTATCGCCGTTCAAAACCCTGTTCAATGCGAACGTCAAAGGCAACGACCCGATCACAGCGGTAAACAACAAGCTCGACAAAATGGATCAGAAGCTTGATGATATCAGCAACACTCTTAAGGCTCTCAACAACAATATCGACCGCAATGTCGCATGGCTCGGCAACAAGACCGAGCTGAGCGAGCTAAAGACCAACTACCGCAATCTCAGCGCAGCGCTCGAGGACTTTGCAAAGGACATTTATTCGATCGAAAATGATGATGATCTCAACAATCAGCAGAAGATGATGAAGCTGGCGTCACTGAAAAAGGGCGCGGATTTCAGAGACGTAAAGCGTTACTGCACCATCATCAGAGATTATATGGACGGCAGCAACAAATATGTATCGGATTGTATGTTCGACCTGCTCTACAACGACAAGGCTCCCTCATGTATGATAGAGCGCGAAGCCTACAACAAGGCGTTCGGCGCGGCAGAGGATCTGACAAAGCAGTATATGTACGCGGTCTCTCTTATCGCAGAATGCCAGAAAGCAGCCGACGCGGTTTACTTTTTCACGGAAGCGGACGTCAAGGCGCTCGGAAACGGCATATTCAAATCCGAATACGACAATTTTGACAAAGCAAGAGAGATTCTTGACGCGGACGACGCTGCAAAAATGCTCACAGCGGCAGCCACAGGCGCGGATAACTTCCGAAAGCACAACACCGGCAAATTCATCTTCAAGGGAAGCAAGTCGATCGACAAGGTTTGCGGACGTTTTGAATATGCAGAGCTCTATCCAAACAGAACTTCCAAGACAAACGACTACATCAACAAGAGCACGCTTTCCACAGACGATATTAAGGCATTGGCGGCATATGTGCGCGAGAATTATCCCAACACCTCTATTTACACCTTCCTCAAAAATAACAAGGCGCTTTATTGTGATTTTAATTTGAAGAATGTCGAGACAGACATCGTTCCGGGATATATCCTGACCGATACTGCCCTTCAAACCGAAGAGCACAGAGTCGGAACCGAGGATTTAGGCGAATATGGCGGAAATCTGTTATATGACTGCAGTGTTTACGCAAAGGGTATCAATATATGTGACCCTAAATGCGAGGAAGAGAACATTTTGGTTTATACTTATCGCAGAGCAGACATTTATATGTACTTCATTTACTGCCGTTCCAGCTATTATTACTGCAGCTCTTACGAAAAGAAGATCGTCACTCTCGGCGATCCGATCACAACGGATGAGAAAAACGCGGTAAACAAGTTGGACGAAGAAAAGGCTCAGGAAGAAAAAATGAGAAATGAGCTCTCCGCATGGAAAAACTCTTGTCCCGCATTCGCGGATCTCACCTTTGAGGATTACAAGGAATATGCCGGCTGGAAAAAGTGGAACGAGAGCAATAACCATTATGATGAAAAATACTTTGCGGATTATATCAGAAATATGAAGGAATTTAATAAATACGGCAGTTATATGGATAAATACCTTTTTGTACAATATATGAAAGTCAAATTATCTTCCAATCCCCAACACGCAAACGCTCCCTACGAATTGTATCAAGAGTACGTAAAATTATATAATAAAGGTAAATATAACAGAGAGTACGGACTTTGGTTGATCGAATATAAAGGAATGTAAAATACAAAATTATCCCCGTGCCAAAATGACACGGGGATTGCTTTTGTGCTTCATGAAAAGAAAGGCAACACCGCACAATTCATGGCGCACGCCTTGCTTGAATATTATTCCGTCAGTTTGCCCAAAAAAGTCTCGGCAAGGCGCCAGCCTTACCTCGATTTTTTGTACAACCTGACTTAAAATCTTGCTACGCAATCCGCACACCTGAATTATGCGGTATTGCCTAAACCTTCTATACCGTTGTCAAGCGCGGTGATCGTTTCAACGATAAACTCCTTCGGCTCGGCAAAGCCGCCCTCGACCCACATCGAAATTACAGCCAGACAGCCTTGCGCACGGTAGCGGCTCATATAGGCAAGGCGTTTGTCGTCAAGCTTTGAGCCTGTTTTCTCGCTCTCCACCTGACGGAACACGCCCTCTATCATTTGGGTGAGGTCGGCGTGCAGCTGTCCGGTGTTGTTGGGACTGAAAATCATTTTGAACACCGCGCGGTTATCAGACATATAATCCAGCAGACTCTTGAAAAATGTCTCCGCGGGCTGTTCACCGAGCTCCAGCGCGATATACGCAATCTCGGTCATGGTCTCTCCCTCGATTTTTTCATTGAGATCGTATATATCAAGATAATGCGTGTAAAACGTTGCGCGTCCGATATCCGCTCTGTCAACCAACTCCTGCACGGTGATCTTATGCAGCTCCTTTTCGGACAACAGCTCGGCAAACGCGGTGTAGATCGCCCTTTTGGTTCTTTGCGTCCTGCGGTTGTGCTTGCTTTCACTCATCATATCCACGCTCCTTCGGTATGCTAGTATCATATCAAATTTTCCGGCGGATTGCAAGATATAGACAATTATATTGCAAACTGTCCGAATATAGACGACTGTTCTGCATACTGTCCGAAAACAGACAGATCGGCGGAGAGTTGAATATGGATTATATTTTGATTAGATGTTATCATATAACCACAGTAAAAAATATGACACAGAAGAAACGGAGAAATAAAAAATGAAAAAAATATTTTGTGCTCTTATTGCAGCGGCAACTCTTTTTGCATCCACGGTTCCGGCTTTTGCCGCTGAAGTAAATACAGCCCCGTCCACGGATATTGACGGAACAAAACACAGACTTGTGAAAAGCGTAAAAGTGTACTGTGCTGACTATGATACAAATGAATGGAGCTTGGATTACACGCAGAACGTGGAATATCAAAACGCGTATCCCACGATGATAGAACAGGTTTACAGCGATGAAGAGCTCGGCTCATCAAAAATGCTTTTTGAATATACCTTTGAAAACAATCTGCCTAAAACTTCCGTCATAAAGAATGACGCTGATCATGAAACCACGAAAATCGAGTACAACAACGGAAGGGTTTACAACGTCCATACCGATAACGAGGGCGGCGGATCAAGCGACACCATCTATCAGTATGCTAACGGCGACGGATATTTTACTTCTCTTTTGGGTTCAAGGTACACGCCGGGCACCGAGTATTCTCCTGAAGAATTTGCCGAGGAGATGGATTCGGTTCAGATTTTTACAGAGAACGGCGTAATCAAAAAGAGTATCAACACCGGCTACTTTACAAAATGGACGTCCGGATCAAAGAAACACTGGACGAGATTCAACGGCACTTACACAACCGAGTATGACAGCGACGGCATTGTAAAAATTATGTCGGCGGATTTCCGAGAAGCTCCTTCTCAGATTCAAAAGACCGTAGAGGTCGAGAAGGAAAACGGTATCATAACCGGCACAATCCTAAAATCAGGAACAAACGGCGCGGTAAAATTCGAGTTTGAATATACCGACGAGGAAATCAACGCGGCAAGATACGCTCAAATGATGAACTACTTTATCATCGGAGCAGGAAGCAATTATTACAACTATAATTGGTATTGATGAAAGGGCGCTCCGGGCGGTGTAACTGTATGTCAGTTTCAAATTCATTTGATTGGAAGCATCTTTTCCACCAAATCAAAATCATTTATATTCTGTTATGTGTCGTATCCTACCATATACGGTGCCGAGATTTTTCGAGGATAGTTTCTCTGTTATACGAAAAATATTATTTATGACGATTATTCTGCTGCCTGTAGCTGGTCCGGATTTGGTCTTTTTCAGGTCATTTTTGGTGTGATACGGGTTGAATGAAAGGTGATTGCCGTGACTCGGAATGTGCCTATTATCCGCATAAACACGTCACTTTCGGCAATTTGCAAGACTTTCCGAAATCCGCTTCACATTTCTTCGAGCCCCGTTATCTCCACCATTTTAAAAACCGCATTAGAAAGCCATTTTTGGGTTGTCTAATGCGGTTTTTAATTGCTGGTTATTATTCTAATATAGAATAATAGTTGAATAAATGATGAATAGGATTTTTCTTCTCATAATTTTGGCAAATACTTCGATTCTAATACTATTTTTGCTTGTCGTATTTCGTTTATACTTTTTGAATTTTTAGGCAACTTTTTGACGGCTTTCCCGTCAGCAAAAAACTATAAAGGAAAAGAATTGTTTTTATTAATATTCCGTTGTGATAATTTGCTTGACATCGTATTACGCGTTTGCTATAATGATTGGAATCCAAACAGAATGACGAGGAAACCGATATGATAAATATTACAACAAGCGATTTAATGATGGTGGCAGGCAGCTTTGGATTGAAGATGGATTATTCCGTGCGTTTCAGTTTGAAACTGAAAGATGAGATCAACAGCGAAATGCTTCATCACGCAGTCGAAAAAACACAGAAGCGTTATCCTTATCTCAGCCTGCGTATGTACAAAAACGAAACCGATTACTATTATGAAAGCAATCCTTTGCCCATTGTGATACATAACACCGACAGTCGTGTAAGCCTGAATACCGCAGAATCCAATTATCACATTTGGAGCGTCAGCTACAACGGAGACAGGCTGTATCTTGATATCTCGCATGGCGTTACGGACGGAACAGCTATGTATATGGTGCTTGCAACACTGCTGTTTTATTACTGCAACGAGCGATACGGCGTGGCTGACAGCACCGGAATCCGCACACTGGAGGATGAGATCACACCGGATGAAACGATCGATCCGTATGATCTTGTGCCGATGCTCGATCCCTCAAAACTGCCCGCAACCGGGCTTGAGCCTGCGTTTTCACTGGCAGAGGATACGGACTTGAAGCCGTGCGAGCCTTTGGTTTGTGACATCGAGTTACCGGAAAAAGAGTTTGTTGATTTTTGCTTTGCCAACGAAGCAAGCCCTGGAACAATGGTTTGCGTGCTGTTTGCGCGAGCTATTGACACTCTTTATCCGAAAAAAGCACGGGATATCAGAAATTCCTATATTGTAAACGCCAGACCAATGTTCGGTTCCAAAACGCACCACAACTGCGTGCAGACTATCCGCTTTGCCTATCCCGATAACATCAGCGAGCTTCCGCTCAACAAACAGTGCGCTGCCCACCGCAGTATAACAGCGGAGCAGAGCGCGCCGGAATATGTTCACGGCGCAGCCGCAGTATCTTCGAGCAGGATAAAAATGGTCAAGCAGATGTCGCCTACAGTTGAAGCCAAAAAGCAGGCATACGCAAAAATGCTCGACGGCGGAAAGCGACTGTTCACCTATATGGTCAGCTATATCGGTCAATGGAAGCAAACGCAGATCAGCCCCTATGTTTTGGAGCTTTGGACGCATGTACCGAACGCAAACAATTTGCTTACGGAAATCGCGGCGATAAACGGCAAGATTTTTCTGTCCGTTCACCGCAATTTCGCTGAGGACGACGTTATTAAGGCATTCCTCCGTCAGCTCGATGATAACGGTATCGCGTACAGCGTTAAAAGCACAGAAAAGGTCGATAACGCATATTTACCTGAGCCTGACACCAAATAAGAAACTGATATTATACAAAACAACTTGGCAGACATACAAAAATGCGTCAGCCACAGCTTGAAAAAATGAATGAGCAAAATTACAGCCCCGCTTTTAGATAACATGTTATACTAATTCCTGATAGAAAGTAGACTTATATTTTGCGAGGATATTTTTCGCAAGACAAGGCGAAGGACGCAGCAAGGCTGGCGCCTTGCAAGGACGACAACGCAGTATTGCGGAAAATAGACCGCAAAGATTGTCTACTTTTTATTAGGTATTAGTATTAATCGTTATCCGACAGCGGGACTTTTTTTATAGTTATTCGTCTTTTTGGGAGCAAACAAGCTCTCCATAAAAATCATCATCTATCGTTTTTTTGTCTTGGTTTTGTCCTGTTTGCTATGGTATGATAACTCCGGTGAAAGCAACAAACAACCGCTTTCAAATACAAATCAAAGGAGTAAGCATTATGAAAAAGACCGTCAAAAAAAGAATCATAGCAAGCATATTGACAACAGTGACCGCTTTATCTGTCGGCACCGCCGTCACCGTTCCTGTGGGAGCTGCAACTGTTGATGACGTCAGCAGTTCAATAGCGGACTACTGGGCGGATTTGGGACGAAGCGGTATGGAAACCGCCATCAAGAACATGTTTGGTGAGGTTCCCGTTATCGGCGAGATTTTCGCCGGTCCGCTTTCAAGTCTTATGGCGGATCAATTAGGCTTTGGTGAGCTGTCGACCAACGATCTCAGCAAACAAATCAGCGATCTTTCTTACCATTTGGATATCCGCTTTAATGAGCTTGACAAAAAGCTGTCGGATATTGACAAGGATGTGAAGCATGTTGAGGCAAAGCTGGACGAAAACACCGAAAAGATTATTTCAGAGATGTATCAATCCAATATGCTCAGCGCCTACAACGGCTATTATCAGGATCTTTCTGCCGACTTCAAGGTGATCAATACCAAATTCAGCGGCGTTGACGACCCTGCCTACAACGATGACGAAAAGCTCGTTGAGCTTGCCATCGCGATGGGAACCGAAGACCAGTGGAGCGACGCTACCCATGCGGTCAAAAATCTGATCAACGTCGGAGAATGCCTGTCAGGCAACAGTAAAATCAGCAGCAAAGGACTTTTTGATATCGTTTACGAATCGAACGCCAAGGATGATCTGTTCGCCAAAGCGCCGGTTGAAAAGACAGACGCGATCATGGCAGACGTGATGAGAGAGTACCTGAGTTACTACACGATGGTAATGTCATCACTGAAAGCGCAGGAGGTTATCGCCGCGCAGTCGGAAGGCAGAACGACCCAAAAAATCAACCCCGACAATCTTAACCTTGAAGTGATCAGGAATGACTATTCCAAGCTGATCGAGAATAATCACTACAGCCACATCGTCAGTATGGAAAAGCAGCTTTCGGAAACCTGCGCCGCCGTTTTTCAGCAGTGCGAAAGCATCAACAGTATCGACCCGAAAACCTTTATCGATCACGGCAATGAGAACAGAGTGTTCACCATGCATTACCATGATATGGTCAATTTCGGATACTGGGCTCTTTCATACGACTCCTTCTTCAAGAACAACTACACGGTTTCTCCCGCGCAGCTCAATGAGATATGTACCGCCGCAAGGGCAAACGACATGACTGTCGCCGAATACCTCAATTCCGTCGGCTATACCGAAATCTATCAATTCACGCCCTCGGGACAATATTATGTCCTCGCAAGCGAAACTCCGTACCGCTTCTCGATTGGCGCATCTTCCTTCATTTATTTCACAAGCGTTGACACGGCTGACAGTTGGTGTATGATCCGCGATTACAGCCCCGTGCGGACAAGCGAGTATTCCACCGACCTGTGTATGAAGGATGTGCTGACATTCTGACAGCAGCATCTAATAAAGAATACTGATTTCCAACAGAAGAAAAAAATAAAATACTCTCTCAAAAATGCGGCGGCGGACGGGTGTACAGTTCGCGGAAATTTGAGCAGACTTGTCCTATCTGAATTGATTTGCCGCAAGTTGGCATTGAATCGTTATCATTTCGGAAAAAATCTTGTCGCCCTAAGTTACATCTATACTTTAAATAAAGAATATTTCTTTTTTTCTTTCTGTTGGAATATAAGTGGGTACTATACAATGAGCTGAATTTTTTTGGACTACCCCTTCTTCGGCATGATTCCGCTTTTTCTCGTTTTTTTCCTGAGATCCTGCAGCGTGTATTCCGCACGCCGGAAAGCTACCATCCGATCCTGTACAGTAGAGAGATTAAAATATTAGAAAAAAACAGCGCATGAGTTGGCGTGATACCAACTCATGCGCTGTATATTGAATTCGGATTTCTTAGCTTTAATTTTGCCTACAAACCGAGACAAATTGGCTGTGTGGGCTTTGTTCTGCTTTATCGTGTACGACTGCGAGATATTTATTTGCGCCACACAGGGCGAGATATTGCAAATCAGGTTTTATCGCTCACAGCTTCAATCATCAGCCTGACAGCTAATGAAAAACCCCGGCAAAACGCATTGCGTTCGCCGAGACTCATCAATTCTGTGTGATTATCTTTGATTGTTTGAAGTATGGCGTTCAGTTGTTCCGTCGGCCTAGCTTAAAATCAGGCGTGATGAAGATACTTTTGAAAAACATGATAGCGCTGCTCTTTTTAAAACACAATGACGCACTCTCCCGAAGGAAAGTACGCCATTGCGTTGTCATACGTTAACCTATCCGGTTGGATAGCAATTAAGAGGTGCAGGGAGGAGAACCCTGCAATGGGAAAAAGAGATGTATATCGTTATTTTAGGTAGTTGTCGATTATTAATTGTGCGGCAAGTTTTTTTGTAATACCGGCATCCATAGCTTTCTTTTCCACGTATTTATGCGCTTCTTCCTCGCTCATTCCTTCGTTTTCAATCAAAAACCACTTTGCTTTGTTGACGATACGAATGGCGTCAAGGCGGTTTTGCGCTTTATCCGCCTTTTTTTCTGCGGTTCTCAGTCGTTCTCTGGCGCAGATCATCAGTGAAAGTGCCTGCGACATCAGTAGTTTCGAGGTCGGCTTCTGAATGACGAATACACCGTGAACCGATGTTTTAGCGTAGACCTCTGCAAAGGAGTCGTTTGCGGAAAAAAGAGCGGCAATGGTTCCGTTGTTCTGGCTGGCATCGATGCAAAGCCGGGAACCGGATTCATCGCTCAGGGGAGCGTTGACGATCACCATATCGTAGGCGTTTTCCAGCAGCTTACAGCGGGCGTCCGACGCGCTGACCGATTGTTCGGTCTGATATTGGTCGCCTTGCAGGAGCGCTTCTGCTTCCCTGATGAATTTATCACCGGACGAAACCAGCAGCAATCTGTATTGACGTTCCACCAAACTCAAGGTCCGCTCTCCTTTCTCCTTTTTTATGGCAACCAGGATTATTTTGCGCAGTAAAGCCGGATGACGGACGAGGAAATGAATTTTTGAATGAGTTGCGATTTTTTCGCTTCCATGCGGGCTTTTTCCAAATTGTCGGGAAGTCTTTCGGGTTCGTCTTTCATTTCGCCCCCGGAAAGCCAAATCTCTTCGTCGACAGGTTGCGGCAAAGCCCTTTGATTTTCAATACCGTCCAAAACAGCATAAATCATCAATGCGTAGGCAAGATAAGGATTCGCTTCGGGATCGGGAGAACGTAATTGTGCGCAACGGTTACCGTTTTGCGTCTGTCGTATGGATATCAGCTGTGCGCGGTTGTTTTCCGACCAAGTGGTATATTTGGGTGCTTTATGTTGACCGAAGCGGAGATAAGAGCCGTCAGTTGGGTTGAGAAATAGAGTCATTCCGGCTATATTATGGAGGATTCCGGCGATGGCGGAATCGGTTACATCATCTCCTGAATTAGTCTTTACAGATACGGTAATATGCAGTGCCGAACCCGCTTTTTCTTGAAGAGGTTTCGGAGAAAAATCCGCATAAAGACCGTTTCGTGCAGCCAGAGTACGCACAACGCTGCGAAAAGTCACCGTGTTGTCAGCCGCAGTGATGGGATCCGCGTATCGAAAATCGATCTGATTCTGTCCGGGACCTGTCTCGTGATGAGAGCTTTCGGGCTTGATGCCCATCTGTTCCAGTGTCAAACAGATCTCGCGCCGGACATTCTCACCCTTGTCCAGGGGAGCAATGTCCATGTAACCGGCTTTGTCATACGGCACGCCGGTGCTTTCTCCGTTGTCGTCCGTCTTGAAAAGATAGAACTGCATTTCGGATTTGAAATGAAAGCGAAAGCCTTTGTTGTTCGCGTAACGGACGGCGCTGCGCAATAATGCGCGCGTATCGGTCTCGATCGGCGTTCCGTCCGCGTAAGTCAGCGTGCAGAACATACGCACGACCTTGCCGTGTTCCGGTCTCCAGGGGAGGATCGTGATGGTCTCGGGTTCCGGATGAAGCCAGATATCCTTTCCGTAATCACCGCCGAAGCCGTCGATATAGGAAGCGTCAATGCCGATCCCCTTTTCAAAGGCTCTTGCCAATTCGCTGCGCTGAATGGAAATGTTTTTTTGTACACCGAAAATATCACAGAAGGTCAAACGGATAAATTTAACGTCCTCTTCCTCGATGTATTTCATCAATTCCTGTTCAGTCGTGTTCATTTTTCTACCTCGTTTCTTGTATGGTAGAGAAATAGCAGTATGGGTGCTTTTGTTTTTTGTTCATCTTAGTCTTGCCGAAAAAACAAAAAGGCGACATTCAGGACTTTGTCCCAAATGAACGCCTTTGTTCATTATCTTTACATTGTCGTAAATGCAGCCTTTTTTGAATCAACAAAACCATCAAATTGATTACTTGTAAAAACAAAAAAAGTGCCACTTATGACTTATAGTCGTCGTAAGTGAACACCCTTGCTCTGTAATTACTCTATCATACAAATTCCTTTTTGTCAATCCTTTTTTTGAAATTTTTTAACACGAAAATATAAAATAAATGCGACCTGTGTGAAAAATCCCTCAAAAACGGGTCCTGGAGAAAAGCAGTGCAAACGTGTTCATGCGCCGGTCTGTTCTTTTGTCGGATACAAAATGATCTCCACTCTTATTATATGTCCTGAAAATAGATTTGTCAACGCCAAAATGCAATAAAGCCATCAGGGTTATTCATATAACACAAAAATATAAGCAAAAAGCAAAGAGACGATTGCAGATTATGCAAGATAGAAATAAACTCTTGCAAGACTATTGACAAACCAAACCGCAGGCGTTATAATAGCCCCAACGACAGCAAAGGTGTTGACGGTTCACAATCCGTTGACGCCTTTTTGTTTTAAACAACAGGAGTGATAGAAATGACAAATGTTCCGGAATTATTTGGCAGCATGGTGTTTAACGAAAAGGTCATGCGCGAGCGTCTACCAAAGGCGACCTATCTTGCGCTGAAAAAAATCACCGAGAGCGACGAACCACTGGATGAAAGTATTGCCAATGTGGTCGCTGCCGCGATGAAGGATTGGGCTGTTGAACTCGGCGCGACGCATTTTACGCACTGGTTCCAGCCGATGACCGGTGTGACTGCCGAAAAGCATGACAGCTTTATTCAGCCCTATGGTGACGGCGTGATCATGGAGTTTTCCGGCAAGGAGCTGATCAAGGGCGAGCCCGACGCGTCGTCCTTCCCGTCGGGCGGTATTCGTGCGACATTTGAAGCGCGCGGCTACACCACATGGGATCCGACCTCGCCTGCGTTCGTTCGTGACGGAACACTGTATATTCCCACCGCGTTCTGTTCCTATACCGGCGAAGTCCTCGACAAGAAAACCCCGCTGCTGCGTTCCATGGAGAGACTGAGCGCCGAAGCGGTCAGGATTCTGCATTTGCTCGGCAAAACAGACGTGACGCATGTGGCGACCACCGTAGGACCGGAGCAGGAGTATTTTCTGATCGACAGAGACTTATATAACCAGCGCGTTGACTTAAAAATGACCGGCAGGACGCTGTTCGGGGCCAAAGCGCCGAAGGGGCAGGAGCTGGAGGATCATTACTTTGGCTCCATCAAAACCCGTGTTGCCGCCTATATGCGCGATCTGGACGAGGAGCTCTGGAAGCTCGGCGTCCTCGCCAAGACGAAGCACAATGAGGTCGCACCGTCGCAGCATGAGCTCGCGCCGATCTTCTCGACCTCCAACATCGCGACCGATCACAATGAGCTCACCATGGAGGTCATGCAGAAGGTCGCGGAGAAGCACGGTCTTGTCTGCCTGCTGCATGAGAAGCCCTTCGACGGCATCAACGGATCCGGCAAGCACAACAACTGGTCGATTTCCACCAACACGGGCGAAAACCTGCTTTCTCCCGGCAAGCATCCCGAAACAAACACCCAGTTCCTGCTGTTTCTCGCGGCGATCGTCAAGGCGGTCGACGAGTACCAGGATTTGCTGAGGATCACTGTCGCTTCCGCTGGCAACGACCACCGTTTGGGCGCGAACGAAGCGCCGCCTGCGATCATCTCCATGTATCTCGGCGACGATCTGGACGCATTGGTGCATTCCATCATCAACGACGAGGACTATCACAGCCACAAGGCTTCGCGTATGCAGACGGGCGTCGGTGTTCTGACCAATTTCAAAATGGATAATTCCGACCGTAACCGAACCTCGCCCTTTGCCTTCACCGGCAATAAATTTGAGTTCCGTGCGCTCGGTTCTTCTCTCAATATCGGCTGCCCGAACTATATGCTGAACACCATGGTTGCCGAGGAACTGTCGCAGTTCTATGACCGTCTGAAGGACGCGTCCGATTTGGAGACCGCCGCCAGAGCGCTCATCAAGGATGTCCTGACCGATCACCGGCGGATCATCTTTAACGGCGATAACTATTCCGAAGAATGGGTTCAGGAAGCGGAACGAAGAGGTTTGCTGAACCTCAAAACGCTTCCCGATGCGTTCGATCATTTCCTCGATGAGAAGAATATCCGACTCTTTACCAAAAACAACATCTACTCGGAGGGCGAGCTTCGTGCGCGTTGTGAGATCGAGTTTGAAATGTACGCGAAGCAAATCAATATTGAGGCGCTGACCATGCTTCAAATGGCACGCCGCGACATCATGCCTGCCGTGTCGGAATACATCCATGAGCTTTCCGATACTGCGGTCGCCAAATGGGTGATATCGCACGACATTTCTATCAAGGCGGAGGAAAAACTAATCAAAAGCCTGTCAAAGCGGCTCGAACAGTTCTCTGATCTGACAGACGAATTATCGGAAGCCGTCACTCAGACAGCCACCGTCAGCGATCCGCAGGAAAAGGCGCACTACTATCAGCAGCACGTCCTTTCCAAGATGAACGAACTGCGCATAATCGGCGACAGCATGGAAACAGATACCGCCAAAAAATACTGGCCGTATCCTTCCTATACAGATTTATTGTTTGGCGTATAACCAAACAGCGTAACATCAACAACGCAACGGCGCGTTTCCCCTAAGGGGGAGATGCGCCGTTTTGTTATAAAATAACATTTGGAGTGATTAAGTATGAATGAAGCAATCAGAGAACTTGTCACACAGTTGACAAACGAACAGCTATTCGCTGTCTGGTTTTTGATCGGCGCGGCGCTGGTGTTCTGGATGCAGGCAGGCTTTGCCATGGTTGAGGCAGGCTTTACCCGCGCCAAAAACACCGGCAACATCATTATGAAAAACCTGATGGATTTTTGCATCGGCACCGTCACCTTTATTCTCATCGGCTTCGGTTTGCTGATGGGCGAGGATCTGGTCGGCTTGATCGGAAAACCCGGTTTCGACCTGTTCACCTCTTACGCGAGTTTCGATTTTTCGAGCTTCGTGTTCAACCTTGTATTCTGCGCTACGACGGCGACTATCGTTTCCGGTGCGATGGCGGAGCGTACCAAATTCCTGTCCTACTGCGTGTATTCCGCTGTTATCTCCGCCGTTATTTATCCCATTGAAGCGCACTGGATCTGGGGAGGCGGCTGGCTCAGTCAGCTCGGCTTCCACGACTTTGCCGGCTCCTGCGCGATCCACATGGTCGGCGGCATTTCCGCGTTAATCGGCGCAAAAATGCTCGGCGCGCGTATCGGCAAATTCAAGAAGGACAAAAACGGCAACGTCAAGGTCGGCGCGTTTCCCGGTCACAATATCGCGCTCGGCGCGCTGGGCGTGTTTATCCTGTGGCTTGGCTGGTACGGCTTTAACGGCGCGGCGGCGACTTCTGTCGAACAGCTCGGTTCCATCTTCCTGACGACGACGGTTTCCCCTGCGATCGCGACAGTGGTGTGTATGATTTTTACATGGCTGAAATACGGCAAGCCCGACGTCAGCATGTGCCTGAACGCTTCCCTCGCTGGTCTGGTCGCCATCACCGCCGGCTGTGACGTCACCGACGCCCTCGGTTCCATCGTCATCGGCGCGGTCTCCGGTCTTCTGGTCTGCTTCGGCGTATGGCTGCTCGACTATAAGCTGCACATCGACGACCCTGTGGGCGCCGTCGCGGTACACATGATGAACGGTATCTGGGGCACGCTCGCCGTCGGTCTGTTCGCGACCGATTCCGCTCCCGGCTATTCCATCACCAACGCAGCAGGCAAAACGTTGACCGGTCTTTTCTACGGCGGCGGTTTTGAGCTGATGGGCTTGCAGCTGATCGGCTTTGGCGCTGTCGCGTGCTGGACGGTCGTCACCATGACCTGCGTATTCTTCCTGATCAAGAAAATATTCGGCCTCCGCGTATCACGTGAGGAAGAAACCCTCGGTCTGGACGTCACCGAGCACGGTATGCCTTCCGCTTACGCCGGATTTTCCATGGTTCCCGAATATATCGAAGAAGGCAGCGCGCCTGTGCTTGTCAGCGGCGATACCCCTGTTGCCGAGGCGGTAACGGTCAAGAAAATGCCTTCCTTTGACGACGGCAGACCGAAGATCAGCAAGGTGGAGATCGTCTGCAAGGAAGCCCGTCTCGAAGCGCTGAAAAATGCGATGATGGCAATCGGCATCACCGGCATGACCGTCACGCATGTTCTCGGATGCGGCACGCAGAAGGGCAAGCCGGAATATTACCGCGGCGTGCAGATTGAAGCCAATCTGCTGCCGAAGGTTCAGGTTGACATTGTTGTTTGCACGGTTCCCGTCGGCAGGGTGATTGAAGCTGCTAAGAAAACGTTGTATACCGGACACATCGGCGACGGTAAAATCTTCGTCTATGACGTGGAGGACGTCGTCAAGGTCAGAACCGGACAGACAGGCGTAGAAGCCATGGAGAATTTTGATTCCATTTGATCTGCGGTTGCGGATGCTTCAATCATTCGCAGGGTTTTATTTTCGGATTGCACTTTTGCTTGACAATGCACCCGTGATAGATTATAATAGCGGTGTTCACTGGCAAGGGCGTCGGAACGTTTTGTTCCGGCGCCCTTTTATCTTTTTTTCGAATGGAGAATAATTATGTGTGGAATAGTTGGATATGTCGGTCACCGCGACTGCACGGACGTGCTGGTTTCGGCGCTGACTAAATTGGAATACCGTGGCTATGACTCGGCTGGCATCGCCGTATTTGAAAACGGCAAGATCGCCGTCGCAAAAACCAAGGGCAGACTTACTGATCTGGAAAATAAAATGAAAAGAGAGGGCAAGCCGAAAGGACACGCCGGCATCGGTCATACGCGCTGGGCGACTCACGGCGAACCGTCCGACGTCAACTCGCATCCCCATTCGGGACGGCGCGTGACGATCGTGCACAACGGCATTATCGAAAACTACAAGCAGCTCAAGCAATTTCTGATCGACAACGAGCGCACGGAATTTCTCTCCGACACCGACACCGAGGTGGCCGCGCAGCTGCTCGATTTTTATTACGACGGCAACCCCATCCGCTGCATCCGCAAGGTGCTGCACGAGCTGCGCGGTTCGTTCGCGCTGGGTATCGTATTTGCCGATCGTCCCGAAACGGTCTACGCCGTGCGCTGTGAAAGTCCGCTGATCGTCGCGCAGGGACACGGTGAGGTCTTTATCGCGTCCGACGTGCCGGCGGTCATCAAATACACCAAGGATTACTACCTCTTGGAGCACGGTGAGATCGCCGTGCTGAAAAACGGCGGCGTAACCTTCTGTTCTCTTCACGGCAGAATGCTCGAAAAGGAGCTGCTCACCGCCGACTGGGACGAGGACAGCGCGGAAAAGGGCGGTTATCCGCATTACATGCTCAAGGAGATCCACGAGCAGCCCACGGCGGTCAAAACCACCCTCACGCCGCGTATCGAGAACGGGCTGCCGAACCTCAGCGAATGCGGCATCACGCCCGAAACGCTGAGAGAGTTTCAGAATATCTTTATCGTCGCCTGCGGTACCGCCATGCACGCCGGAATGGTGGGAAAATATGTGATCGAAAAGACCGCGCGCGTATCGGTCACGGTCGATATCGCCAGCGAATTCCGCTACCGCGATCCGTTGCTCACCCCAAAGGATCTGGTCATTATTATCAGCCAGTCGGGCGAGACGGCGGATTCAAAGGCAGTGCTGACGCTGGCGAAGCAAACGGGAGCGAAAACGCTTGCTATCGTCAACGTAAAGGGAAGCTCTATCGCCAGAGAAGCGGACATGGTCATCTATACCCACGCAGGTCCCGAGATCGCCGTCGCGTCGACAAAGGCGTATATGGTGCAGCTCAGCGTGATGTACCTGTTGGCGTTTGAAATGGCGTTCGCCAAGGGAAAAATCGACGAAGCGACCTGCCGGGAGCTGACTGCTCAGCTTGTCAGCATGCCGCAGGTCATCGAAAAAACCATCAGTTCGGTCGTCGATAAATGCCAGTATGTCTCGACCAAGCTGATCAGCGCGGACAGCCTGCTGTATATCGGCAGGGGACTGGACTATGCGCTCTCGATGGAGGGCTCCCTGAAGCTAAAAGAAATCAGCTATATCCATTCCGAAAGCTACGCGGCAGGCGAATTGAAACACGGCACGATCTCCCTGATCACCGACGGCATGCCGGTGATTGCCGTCGCTACGCAAAATTCTTTATTAGAAAAAACGGTCTCCAATATCAAGGAGGTCAAGGCGCGCGGCGCCATGACGGTTGTGATCTGCGACGAAC
This sequence comes from uncultured Clostridia bacterium, assembly GCA_947170465.1. Classification (GTDB taxonomy): domain Bacteria; phylum Bacillota; class Clostridia; order Oscillospirales; family Acutalibacteraceae; genus Ruminococcoides. The sequence continues at coordinate 6,835 of CAMVTS010000025.1, read as the reverse complement.
ACGCGGACATCGACAGCGAGGCGGCGGATTATTTCATCCGGGTTCCGCAGCTGAGCGAAATGCTCATGCCGATGGTCGCCACGGTTCCCATGCAGCTTTTGGCATACTATACCTCCGTCAACAAGGGCAACGACGTTGACAAGCCGCGCAATCTCGCAAAATCCGTCACGGTCGAATAAGATTATTTAAAAAAACTATTGACAAATAAGTTCTATAGGCGTATAATGCGGAATGTTGAGGCAAGGGTGTCTCAGACAAGAAGTCTGAGGCACCCTTGTCTTTTTTTCATTTTGGAGGAATCAATAAATACAAGTTGGAGGAAAAAACAATGTCTTATGTTGATGAAGTGCTGGCTAAAGTAAAAGAAAAAAATGCAAACGAACCTGAGTTTTTACAGGCAGTGGAGGAAGTCCTAAATTCTCTTCGCCCTGTGATTGCAGTAAACGAGGAAAAGTATAAAAAGCTTGCGCTCTTAGAGCGCCTTTGTGAGCCGGAGCGTCAGATCAAGTTCCGTGTTCCGTGGATTGACGACAACGGACAGGTTCAGGTAAATACCGGCTATCGCGTACAGTTCAATTCCGCGATCGGTCCTTATAAGGGCGGCATCCGTCTTCATCCGTCTGTATACATCGGTATCATCAAGTTTCTCGGATTTGAGCAGATATTCAAGAATTCCCTGACCGGCTTGGCGATCGGCGGCGGCAAGGGCGGTTCCGACTTTGACCCCAAGGGCAAGAGTGACAACGAGATCATGAACTTCTGCCAGAGCTTTATGACCGAGCTCTGCCGTCACATTGGCGCGAACACCGACGTACCCGCAGGCGACATCGGCACCGGCGGCCGTGAGATCGGTTACATGTACGGTCAGTATAAGAGAATCCGCAACCTCTACGAAGGCGTTCTCACCGGAAAAGGTTTGAGCTTCGGCGGATCCTTGGCGCGTACAGAGGCGACTGGTTACGGACTTCTCTATCTCACCAACGAAATGCTGAAATCCAACGGCATCGATATCGCCGGCAAAACCATCTGTGTTTCCGGCGCAGGCAATGTAGCCATTTACGCGATCCAAAAGGCACAGCAGATGGGCGCCAAGGTCGTCACCTGTTCCGATTCCACCGGCTGGATCTACGACGAAGAGGGCATCGACGTAGCGCTTCTCAAGGAGATCAAGGAAGTCAAGCGCGCTCGTCTTGACGCGTATGCCGCAGCCCGTCCTTCTGCCGTCTATCATGACAAGAAAGCGGAAGGCTCCAATGTTTGGGATGTTCCCTGCGCGGTCGCGCTGCCCTGCGCTACGCAGAACGAGCTCGGTATCGACGACGCGAAGAAGCTGGTCGGAAACGGCGTTCTCGCGGTTGCGGAAGGCGCGAACATGCCTACCACACTGGAGGCGACTGAATATTTCCAGGAGAAGGGCGTTCTCTTTGCTCCCGGCAAGGCGGCTAACGCCGGCGGCGTAGCTTGTTCCGCACTGGAGATGAGCCAGAACTCAGAGAGAATGATCTGGAGCTTTGAGAAGGTCGACAAGAGCCTCGAAAGCATTATGATCAACATCTTCCACAATATCGACGCAGCCGCAGAAAAGTACGGCTTCAAGGGCAACTATGTTGTCGGTGCGAATATTGCCGGCTTCGAGAAGGTGGCAGACGCCATGCTCGCTCAGGGTGTGGTTTGATCATCTATCAACGTTATGTACGACCGGCATCGGGGATTGCTTAACCGATAAGTCAATAAGCGCACTCTCCTTTGTAAGAAAGCGAGAGTGCGCTTTTTTATAAAAACGGAGGAAAAGTTTGGAGGAAACATAATGGAAAATACGATTAACCTGTCTTTGTTGGATGGCGTTCTCAGCGAATACGCTGAGGTCAAGGGTAGCCTGATCACCATCCTTCAGCACACGCAGGAGATTTACGGCTATCTGCCCAAGGAGGCGATAGAGCTGATTTCCGAAAAAACGGGGATCGCCACGTCCGAGATCATGGGCGTCGGAACCTTTTACACCCAGTTCCGCTTTGAGCCTGTCGGCAAGTACCTGATCATGCTCTGTCAGGGTACCGCCTGCCACGTCAATTCTTCGGAATTGATCCTGCAGACCATCAGGGACGAGCTGGGCATCGACGACGGACAGACCACTGAGGATGGCTTATTCTCACTGAAATGCGTCGCCTGTCTCGGCTGCTGCTCACTCTCTCCGGTTATGATGGTGAACGAGGACACCTACGGCAACTTAACGCCCGACAAGACGAAAAAGATACTGAAAGAATTACGGGAGGCGGCACAGTGAAGATCGTTATCGGACAGGGCTCCTGCGGAATTGCCGCCGGCGCCGAAAAAGTAAGAAAAGCATTATTGAACACCAATCTGAACGCCGGGGATATCAGCATCACCGGCTGTATCGGCATGTGTTATTTAGAGCCGATCGTCGATATCTATGATGATGAAAACAATCTGACAAGACTTGTCAAGGTCAGCGAGAACGACGCGGAAGCGATTGCAAACTTCGTCAGCAGCGGTGATAGATCCTCTGTTGAACGCCTGATCGTCACCGACGAGGACAACGAGTTTTTATCCAAGCAGACAAGGATTGCGCTGCGCAACTGCGGTATCATCAATCCCGACGAGATCGGCGCATATATCAACGCGGACGGTTACACGGCGCTCAAAAAAGCGCTCGGCATGTCGCCCGAAAACGTCATAGAGATCATCAAGACCTCCGGTCTCGCAGGACGCGGCGGCGCAGGCTTCCCGACATGGTTCAAGTGGAACGCCGCGCGTCAGAGTGAAGGAGAGGAAAAGTACCTGATCTGCAACGCCGACGAGGGCGACCCCGGCGCGTTTATGGACAGAGCGGTTATCGAGAGCGACCCGCACAATCTGATTGAGGGTATGCTCATCGGCGCCTACGCGATCGGCGCAAAACACGCGGTCGTCTACGTCAGAGCAGAATATCCGCTTGCCATCAAGCGCCTGAAAAAAGCCATCGCGCAGGCAACCGAAGCCGGCATCATCGGCAGCAACATCTTCGGCACTGACTTCTCCTGCGACTTTATGATTAAGGCGGGCGCCGGAGCCTTTGTCTGCGGCGAGGAGACCGCGCTGATCGAATCGCTCGAGGGCCACAGAGGTATGCCGCGGTTGAAGCCTCCGTTCCCGGCGCAGTCCGGCTTCTGGAGAAAGCCTTCCAACATCAATAACGTCGAGACCTTTGCCAACGTCGCGTGGATCATCAACAACGGCGGCGAGGCGTTCGCGGCAATGGGCACAGAAGGCTCAAAGGGTACCAAGGTATTTGCCGTGACGGGCAAGGTCAGGCGTTCCGGACTTGTCGAGATCCCGATGGGCAAGACCTTGCGCGACGTGATCTTTGACATCGGCGGCGGTATGAAAACGGACAAGCCCTTCAAGGCTGTCCAGATGGGCGGTCCGTCCGGCGGCTGTATCCCTGCCGATCTGATCGACACCGTGATCGACTACAAGGCGCTCGGCGCAACAGGCGCGATCATGGGCTCCGGCGGTATGGTCGTCATGGACGAAAGCACCTGCATGGTCGGCATGGCGAAGTTCTTCCTCGACTTCACCGCCAAGGAGAGCTGCGGCAAGTGCATCCACTGCCGTATCGGCACTAAGCGTATGCTTGAAATGCTCGAGCGCATCACCAAGGGCGAGGGCAAAGAGGGCGACATCGAGCTGCTCGAGGAACTGTGCTACTCCGTCAAGGACGGCGCTCTCTGCGGTCTGGGACAGACGGCCCCCAACCCCGTACTCACCACCATCAAGTATTTCCGCGACGAGTACGAAGCGCATATCAACGATAAAAAGTGTCCTGCCGGCGAGTGCAGCGACCTGATCGAATACAAAATCATTGCCGACAAATGCCGCGGTTGTACGCTCTGCGCGAGAAATTGCCCGGTCAACGCCATCAGCGGCTCGGTCAAAAATCCCCATGCCATTGATACGTCCAAATGCATCAAGTGCGGAAAATGCTACTCGGTATGCAAATTCGGCGCGGTGGTCAAGGAATAAGGAGGGCTGAACATGATACATCTTACAATCAACGGAAAACAAATCACAGCCCCGGAAGGCGCTACGATTTTAGAAGCGGCAAAGCAGAACGATATCTACATTCCCACCCTTTGCTACGACGAAGCGGTGGAGGTTTACGGCGCGTGCGGACTGTGCGTGGTAGAAGCCGAGGGGATCCCCAAGCTGCTGCGCTCCTGTTCGGCAAAGGTCAGCGAGGGCATGGTGATCAACACCGAGAGCGAGCGCGTCGTCCGGTCCCGAAAGGTCGCCATGGAGCTGCTGATGTCGGCGCATGACGGCGACTGTGTAGCGCCCTGTCAGCTCAACTGTCCGGCACATACCGATTGTCAGGGCTATGTCGGATTGATCGCGAACGGCGAGTATGAATCCGCCTTAAAGCTGATTAAAAACAAGATCCCGCTTCCCGCGTCGATCGGCAGGGTTTGTCCGCATCCCTGCGAGAAAGCCTGCCGCAGAAAGAACGTGGAGGAACCCATCAACATCGCGCAATTAAAGGCGTTCGCGGCAGATATGGATCTGAAAGCCAACAGCTATCTTCCCGATATCATGGTGCGCACCGGCAAGAAGGTCGCCATCATCGGCGGCGGTCCTGCCGGACTGACAGCTGCCTACTATCTCAACATCATGGGACACAGCGTGACCGTCTACGATATGATGGACAAGATGGGCGGTATGCTCCGTTACGGCATTCCGCAGTACAGACTACCCAAAGAGGTTCTCGATCAGGAGATTGCTCTCATAGAGAAATCCGGCGTGAAGCTTGTCAACAACGTCAAACTCGGCAAAGATTTCACAATTAATTCTTTGAAAGAAAATAACGACGCGGTCATTGTTGCGGTCGGCGCATGGCAGTCCAGCTCCATGCGTACCCCGGGCGAGGAATTAGCGGGCGTTTACGGCGGCATCGACTTCCTCAGAGCCGTTATCAACGGCAACGCTCCCGCAATCGGCGACAAGGTCGTGATCTGCGGCGGCGGCAACACCGCTATGGACGCCTGCCGGACAGCGGTAAGACTCGGCGCAAAGGAAGTTTACGTCGTCTACAGAAGAACCAGAAACGAAATGCCGGCAGACAAGCTCGAAATCGACGAGGCGGAGGAAGAGGGTGTGATCTACAAGTTCCTCACGAATCCCATCTCCTTCAACGGCGAAAACGGCAAGGTCACTTCCATCACGCTCCAAGTCATGGAACTGGGCGAACCCGATGCTTCCGGCAGGCGCAGTCCGGTGCCGGTCGAGGGCAAGACCGAGGAGATCGCTGTTGACAGCGTGATCCTCGCCATCGGTCAAAAGCTGGTGCAGGGTGATGTTTCCGAATTGACGCTGAATAACCGCGGCAATATCGAAGCCGATCCCGACTTCTTCACCACCAATATCGACGGCGTATTCGCCATCGGCGATGCCACCAATCGCGGCGCGTCTATTGCCATTGAAGCCATCGGCGAAGCCGACCGCTGCGCAAAGGCGGTCGACGCGTATCTGAACGGACAGTCGCTCGATACGCGTGTGCCCTATATCAGTAAGCGCGACGAAAAAGCTATTGATTATTCTGATAGAGAATTAAAAATCCGCCTTACGCCCAAGGTATTGCCGCCGGAGGTGCGCAACAAGAATTTTGACGAGGTATCGCTCGGCTTTACCGAGGAAGAGGCAAAAGCCGAGGCGAGCCGTTGTCTGGAATGCGGCTGCCGCGAGTATTACAAGTGCAAGCTGCTCGGCGTTGCTCAGCTTTACGACATCGACCCCGAGAGATTCCGGGGTGAAATGCCGCAGAAATACACAAGAGACGAAAACGCCTTTATCGAGCGCAACACCGCCAAATGCATTCTCTGCGGACTCTGCGTAAGAAGCTGCCGCGAGGTGATGGACGTGCATTCCATCGGTTTGATGGGCAGAGGCTTTAAGACCGATGTTTCGCCTGCGTTCTCGCTGCCGCTTGATCAGACGAACTGCACCAACTGCGGACTCTGCGTATCGCTCTGTCCGACAGGTGCGCTGACCGAAAAATCAACGCTTCAAAAGCAGGTGCCGCTCAATGAAGAATACACCGAGGAGTTTGTCGAGATCGACGGCAAACGCGTAAGCGTGCTTGTATCGCGCTATAACGGCAAGGTACTTCGGGTGATTCCCAACGACGAGCTGTCACGGAGTATGCAGCTCAGCCGAGAGGAGCTTATTGAAAAACTAACCTGATTCTTTCCGAAAGGATAGATAGTAATGATAAACACAAATAACCTACTCTATCGCGAGCAATTTGAACATGAAAACTGCGGCATCGGCGCGGTTGTCAATATCAAGGGTAACAAATCGCACACAACCGTGGAAAACGCGCTGACGATTGTTGAAACGCTGGAGCACCGTGCCGGTAAGGACGCGGAGGGAAAAACCGGCGACGGCGTTGGTATTCTCCTGCAGATATCCGACCGCTTTTTTCAAAAGGCAGCCAAGGAGCTTGAAATACCCCTTTCGGCAGAAAGAGATTACGCTGTCGGCATGTTTTTCTTTCCGCAAAATGAGCTGCGTCGCAATCAGGCGAAGAAGATGTTTGAGATCATCGCCGAAAAAGAGGGCATAAGGGTACTCAAATGGCGCGAGGTTCCCTGTGATCCTTCCGTTTTAGGCAGCAGGGCGCTGGAATGTATGCCGAACATTGAGCAGTGCTTCATCAACCGACCGCAGGAAATCAACCGGGGAATCGACTTTGAGCGCAAGCTGTTTGTTGTACGGCGATCTTTCGAGCAGAGCAACGAGGATACCTACGTTGTTTCGCTTTCAAGCCGCACGATCGTCT
>CAMVTS010000024.1 GCA_947170465.1 uncultured Clostridia bacterium | reverse complement strand
GCTCCCAATCGGCTGTTTCTCTTGTGGTTTCAAATCATCCTTATGAGTATCAGCCATTTGCGGTCTATTTTCTATCAGGAATTAGTATTACATCACCTTTTCCAGCTCCTCCTTCAGACCTGCGATAATCTTTTTTTCCAGACGAGAAATATACGACTGCGAAATGCCGAGAATATCCGCGACCTGCTTTTGAGTATGCTCCTTTTTGCCGTTCAGCCCGAAGCGCAGCTCCATAATCTGACATTCTCTCGGACTCAGGTGCTCCACGGCACGGAGCACAAGCCGCCTTTCCAGCTCGTTTTCCAGATTGAGGTTCACCTCGTCGGGGTCGCTGCCCAGAATGTCGCAGAGCAGCAGCTCGTTGCCGTCGTAATCGGTGTTGAGCGGCTCGTCAATGGACACCTCGTTTTTCAGTTGGGAGGATTTTCTCAGGAACATGAGAATCTCATTTTCAATGCACCGGCTAGCGTAGGTTGCCAGCTTGATGTTTTTCTCAGGTGAGAAGGTGTTCACCGCCTTAATCAGCCCGATGGTGCCGATGGAGATCAAATCCTCCGCGCCTGCTCCGGGCGACTCAAATTTCTTGGCGATAAAGACCACCAGCCGCAGGTTATGAACAATCAGCGGCTCTCTGGCACGGCTGTCACCTGCGGCGACGCGCCTGAAAATCTCCTGTTCCTCCTCTCGGCTGAGCGGTGGGGGAAGGGTGTCGCTGCCGTTGATGTAGCAGACCTCGTTTTCACTGAGCAGAAACATTTTCATTCTGAAAAAAAATTTTAACATCACAAAACCTCACTGTTCTTTTGTCAGTTCATAGGGCATGAGTGCCTTGATTTCACCCTTGAGCACGCCGTCGCACACGCCCAGATACGCGCTCTGACCGGATTCTTTGCCGTCGATAATCAACCGGTCGAGCCGGTAGCCGCGCAGCAGACCGCTGCCTCCGAGACTCTCAAAGGGGATTATCCTCATTGTAGCATTTTCGAGGCGCAAATCATGCAGAATCGCGTCCTCGGCGATAATGACGGATTCCCCCGAAAAAGGCTCCTTCACGTTGCAGCCGGTATCAATCGCGGCGATAAAGACGGCGCTCTCGCCGTTCAGATAAATTTCCGTCTGACAGGTGCTTTTTCCGCATGCACCCTTCGTCAGCCTTCTCACGAGCCGCATAGTATAATAACAGACAAGCGTGAGAATAATCAGCAGCACCGGGGAAATATTAAAATAGACAGTGTTGTTGAAAATCTCCATACCCTCGGGCTGAAAGGTCGTGTACAGCAGCGTCATCAAGCCACAGAAGCAGAACGACAGCGCAAACAGCACCGCGACGCGGCGGATAAAATTTTTCAAGCCGCCAAAGCCGAAGGCGCAGAGCACAACAGCGGCCGCAATGCCGAGGTCGAGCAGCAGGTTCAGCCCGAAGGGCAGCCTGGGCAACAGAACGCAAAGGCTGCACAGTCCGCCGAATACGGCGCCTAGAATCAACCGCCATTGTTTGGCGCGAATACTGAGCAGCTGCCGCGTTCCGAGCAGCAGCAGGAAGTCCACAAACAAATTTACCGTTATCAGCACGTCAATGTAGATTGTTTTCACAGCAGTCACCACCGCTTTGATTATCGCATATAACGGTAAAGAGAAATGTCTGATTTTGTACAGGAGGTCAAAAATGCTATTGGGAATCATCATCGGCACCTTCATCGGCGCGTTTCTGGGCGTGAGCCTGATGTGCCTGCTCTTTTACAGCCGAAGCTAGCCGCATGAAAACAGCCGTCAGGCATTACCGCAATGGTAATGCCTGACGGCTTGTTTGTTGCTTAGTGGTAAGTGGCAAGTGGTAAGCATTAAGCTACGGGGTTGCGTTTGCCGAGGAATACGACTGCGAGCATACCGGAGCCGACATGCGCGCCGATAACGGGACCGATGTCGCAAATCTGGACATCCTTGCACATGCTCTTGATTTCCTTGCGCAGCGCCTTGGCGCCTTCAATGTTGTCGGCATGGGCGACGAACACCGTCGATTTTTTCAGGTTCTCACCGTCGCGTTTAAGGTACTTAATCAGCGTGCTGTTGACGTTGCTCTTGCCTCTGATTTTACCGACGTTAATGAGCTTGCCGACCTCGTCGCAGCTGATGAGCGGCTTAATCTGCAGCGCCTTGCCGAAGGTAGCCGCCACAGAGGAGATTCTGCCGCCGCGTTTGAGCTGGTCTAAATCGTCCACAATGAACCAGTGCGCCACCTGATGCTTGGTTGTCTCAATAAAACCGGCAACCTCGTCCATCGAAGCGCCCTCGGCGTATTTCCTGCCGGCGAGATAGACGAGCAGTCCGAGACCGGCGGAATCACAGCAGGAATCCAGCGCGATGATTTTTCTTTTGGGATATTTCGCGCGCAGCTCCTCGACGGCAATCATGCAGGTGTTGAAGGTGCCGCTCAGACCGGTGGAAATGCCGGTGTAGAGCACGTCCTTGCCTGCTCTGAGATAGCGCTCAAAGTAATTCTTGAATGACTCCATGTTAATCTGCGTGGTTTTGGGATAAACGCCGTCGCGGATATGCTGATAAAATTCGTCAAGCTTCATCATGCGGCAGTCGGGATAATGCAAAAAGGTCTTGTCCTCAATCTGAAATTCCATGGGGAGAACCACAACTCCGGTTTCGTCAACCTGCTTCTGGGTAAGGTCGCAGGAAGCGTCGGTCATCAGTACATAATCCATAATATTGTCCTCCGTTTCTATTTTATCGATTCTATTTTAACAAATCATCAGTCAAAAGTCAATGCATAATCACACACGGCAGGGCATAGGCTGTAGGGGAGTGAGAAGCATGAAATGCAGACTGACAGACATGCGGCACAAGGAGGTTATCAGCGCGGTCGACGGCGCGCGTATCGGCTACGTAGATGACATATTATTGGAAACAAAAACCGCAAGGATTGTAGCTTTTGTAATATTTGGACGAAATTTCTTCTTTGGAATATTCGGAAAAAGTGATGATTTTATTATTCCGTGGGAGAAAATTCAGCTGATTGGCGAGGACGCTGTCATCGTTTCGTGTCCGCCGCCGGTGCCGGCAAAAAAGTCCCGGAAATGGCTATTTTTCGGGAAAAATTGAAATTTTTTGAAATTTTCACGATTCAGCGGATTCTACTAGATTATGAATATAATTTTATGAAAAATACACAAAGGATTATTTCTTAATGAAATTAAAACGGCGAAGTATTACACGGCTGTAATCAAGGTTACAAGCTAATCCGACAGGGTCGGCTTGCAATTTGCAAAAAAGTATGTTTTAATACAGTTGATGTTGTGTGTTTGATAAAATTTAACGACTAAAGACATCGCGTCTGCGAGTCCCCCATGCGTATAGCGCGTATACCAAAATATATGCACGGGTGCGGACGCGGGAATCAAAGGGAGGACAAATTTTTGAGAGCGACAAATAAGAAACACTATGGAAGTGAAAAGCGATACGCTAAGACACAGTCCGACAAAGCAACCAAAACGGCAAAGACCCGTAAGGGCGTAAAGGCAGCGTCATTTGCCTGCGCGGCAGTTCTCGCAACCGCAGCACTGGTCATTCCGACCACGACGCTGGCTCCAAATGTTGACGCGTATGAGGACAGCAAGGCAGCGTCCTTTGCGGTTGGAAACATCGACCGTTTTTCCACGGTCATCCGTGACAACTGCATCTCGCTGACCACCATGCCCTTTACCGAGCTGACCGCAGCCACAGTGCAGACAACGCAGGCGGCAACCGCAGCCAAGAAAACGGAAGCTGCCACAGAAAAGGTAACTGAAAAGAAGGAAGAATCCACCAAGGCGACCGAGGAAAAGAAGGCTGAGGACTCCAAACAGGAGACCGAAAAGTCCGAGACCAAGGAAACCAAGGCTAAGACAGCGGAGAAGAACGAAAGTACCAAAAAGAGCGAGTCCGTCAGCAATGACGACTACGACGAATATTATGATGATTACAGCGACAGCTTCTCCGAATATGACGCTCCGAGCTATTCCACAGGATATCTTGTGAGCATTTCCAACCCCGACGCCAGCTACAGCCCCTCTTATGTCAGCCTGTCCGGTTACGACAGAGCCAAGCTTGAGAGACTTGTCATGGGTGAGGCAGGCACCATGGGTTACACCGGGTGCGCATTGGTAGCGCAGTCCATCAGAGACGCAATGAACCGTTCAAACACTTCGTCCATTGATCAGATTATTGCGCAGTACCAGTATTTCGGCGACACTGATATCGAGCCGAATGCGGACGTTAAAAACGCCGTTTCGTTCATATTCGACCAGAACGGCTCCGCGGTACAGCACCGTGTTCTTTGCTTCTACATCGGCTACAGCTCTTGGCACGAAACACAGACGTTCCTTACAGAGCTGGGCGGCGTACGTTTCTTTGACCTGAACGTAGCGTAAACAAAAGACCAAGCGCTTGTAAGAGTGCTTGGTCTTTTCTTGCCGGAAAAATTTCAATGCCCTACCATCGGGGGCGTCGCTTTACCGGAAGATGTTCAAGTTAAACACGTATTAAACACGTCATCCCGTATTATGCGTACTCAAACGCGCCTGCGGCGCAATTACAATTCTTGATTGAGTGTATTTAAAAAACAAGTTTCTCAATGGACAATCTCCTCCGGATTTGGTATAATAAAAAGAAAATCAGAAAGCATGACATCCTAAACAGGACAGGAGTGATTCAGTATGCATCATCAAATCTATGAGCAGGCGCGTCAGGCAGCGCTGGAACTGTGCGAAGCAGCCGGACTGAAAAAGGGCGAAATCATGGTGGTCGGCTGTTCGTCGAGTGAAATTGCCGGCGGCGTAATCGGTCACGATTCCAGTCTTTCGGCGGCGCAGGAGGCGTTCCTCGGTATTTATAAGGTTTTGAATGAGCGCGGTGTTTATCTGGCTGCGCAGTGCTGCGAGCATCTTAACCGCGCGATTGTCGTGGAAAAGGCGGCGGTGCCAAATGCCGATACCGTCTGTGTGGTACCTCAGCCAAAGGCAGGCGGTTCCTTTGCGACAACCGCATACAGGAGCTTTGAACATCCTGTGGTTGTTGAGGAAATCCGTGCCCATGCCGGCATGGATATTGGCGGCACGCTGATAGGCATGCATCTCAGACGCGTGGTGGTTCCGGTTCGTCTGAAAGCTAACCGCATTGGAGAAGCGATGGTGCTGGCAGCCAGAACCAGACCGAAATACATCGGCGGCAGCCGGGCGGTTTATCCGGACAATGCATAAAGCAACAAAACTGTAATCATAATGACACGCATAAATCTTGAAAAGAATAATAAGCATGTGCTATAATTTTTTTATATTGGAGAATTATCGAAAAAACTGAAATTTGGAGTGGATTGCATATGGCTTTATGCATGGGATGCATGCAGGAGATAGGGGACAAGCGTTTTTGTCCGTCCTGCGGCTTTGATAATGCTGAAAAACAGCAAGCGCCGTTTCTGCCCTACGGAACGGTGATTGCGAACCGATATATTGTGGGAGCCGGAATTGATACCAATGGCGAGAGCACCCGTTACCTCTGCTATGACCAGCAGACCGGCAACGTCATGATAATCTGCGAGTTTCTTCCGGTCGGCTTGTTCAGCCGTGCCGAGGGCGAGACCGTGGTGCGCGTCAATTACGAAAACCGTCTGGAGTACAGCAAGCTCCGCGACGACTTCATCAGCTACTACAAGATACTCTGCGACCTCAAAGAGCTTTCAGCGCTGCTCAACATCCACAACGTCATCGAGGAAAACAACACCGCTTACGCCATTGAGGACAACGAGGATTTGATTCCGTTCGAGGAATATGTTAAGCGCAGCGGCGGCAGTTTGGAATGGGATATCGCGCGTCCGCTGTTCATGCCGGTTATATCCGCGCTGGAGGCGCTTCACAAGAGAGGCGTTGGTCATTACGCTGTATCCCCGAAGAACATGTACATCACCGCGTCCGGCAAGCTGAAAATCTCCGGCTTTGCCACTGAGAACGAGCGCAAACGCGGCACGCCGCTGAAATCCCAGCTGTTTTCGGGAGCCGCGGCGCCTGAGCAGTACACGCAGAATTTTCCGCTGGACGACATCACCGATATCTACGGTCTGTGCGCCTCGCTGTTCTACACCCTGACCGGTCATCTTCCCAAGAGCGCGCCGGAGCGCATTGAGGATAGCCGCCTGCTCATGAGCACTACCACTGTCAAGAAGCTGCCGCCGCATGTGGTGTCCGCCCTTGCCAACGGCCTGCAGGTAGAGCGCGAAAACCGTATCACCGACTTTGACGAGCTGCGCGCTCAGCTTTCCGTAGCGCATACCGCCAAGGCGATTCAGGATGAAATCTCGCGTACAGCGAGCATGAACATCTCGCAGAACGGCAGAAACGAAAAGAGCCGCAACGGCATGTCCAAGACCTCCATCGTGATTATCTCGGCGGCGGCGACCGTGGTGATTCTCGCGATAGCCGGTGTTTTCTGGTTGATGCAGAATCCGCTTCAGGGCATGTTCGGCGGCAATCAGGGCGAAACCCAACCCTCTACTGCCAGCACCGAATGGACAGGTCCGACGGTGCCGAGTTATATCGGCATGACCTATGAGGAAGCGGTCAAGGCGGCAAACAGCGACAGCAACGTCACCTTAATGCGCGCTTATGCCGACGAGTACAGCGACCAGTACAAAGAAGGCACTGTCATGGCGCAGAGTCCGGCGGCAGGCGACAAGGTCAATCAGACCGAGGGCATGATTATCAGCGTCACCGTCAGCAAGGGTTCACAGCTCCGTGAGCTTCCTGCGGTAGAAGGACAGGCGCTTGACCAGGTTTCCGCTGACATCGCGGCAAGGGGATTGCTTGCCACTGCCGAGTACCAGTACAGCGACAAGTACGCCGAGGGCAGGGTAATCGGCTATAAAAACCAGCAGCCCGGCGATACCGTCGAGTTCGGCACCAACGTCACCATCCTCGTCAGCAAGGGCAAGGAGCCGACGACCACCTCCGGCAATAATTACTGATAAAGTATTAAAAGCGTTTGCTCCGGCAGACGCTTTTTCTTGTTAAAGTGATAAAACAAAACGAGTACAAAAAAGACACCTTTCGTCGAAAATACACAAAAATCCGCGCCATTATTTTATGTAGCAGGAAGTGAAAAGTTGCATTTGCAACTGAATCTTGCCGGCGTATCGTGTATAATAATTTTGTAAAATCATCTGATACGAAATAAGCATTGCTCTCTTTGGTTTTTAGGTGATTTTGGAGTTTTCTCTTTTATTAGTAATGCTTATTTCGTTTCACTCACTTAACTTATTCCTTCTATAACCCAATATACCCCCTGAAACAACCGAGATTTTTCTCGGTTGTTTTTCTGTGCGGATATACTAAGCAGTTGTACCGGTAAATTCAGTGAAATTGCCTATGACAAAATTCGGGGAAATGTGCTATAATATAAAAAACGGAGAGAGGATGGATATGATGATTTGTGTAGGTCAAACGGTATTGTACGGCGGCAATGGCGTATGCTGCGTCAGCGGCATCACCACAAGAACGATAGGCAGAACCTCGGTGGAGTATTACGAGCTGCATCCGGTTTCCTCCAAAACCTCCGCAGTGTATGTGCCTGTCGCCAATGAAGCGCTGGTGAGCAGAATTCGTCCTGTCCTGGGTGCGGAAAAAATACGTCAGATTCTCGCCGCTCCGGTGACCGAGGAATGGATAGCGGATAAAAACGCCAGGGCGGAGCGTTTCCGCGAAATCATCAGCGGCGGAGACTGCGCGGAGATTATCGGATTGGTGCGTCTGATTCGCGGCAAAGAGCGATGGCTTGTGGCGCATGGAAAGCATCTTCACCTCGCGGACGAGCGGATTCTCAAGGAAGCCGAAAAGATGGCAGGCGAGGAAGTCGCGGCGGCGTTTGGCATCACGCGTGAAGAAGCGCTGCAAAAAATATTGGCATAAGGAATCATTTGTACGGGCGGCCGGCGGTCGCCCGTTTTTAATACTTTACAAACACACAAAAAAACAGTACAATATAAGGTATCTCAACAGGAGGTGAATGAATGAAACGATTTTTATCAGTGTCGCTGTCTTTGCTGTGTATCTGCAGTTTGGCAGCCTGCGATTTTGCTCATTCCGAGTCTGTTCCGACGACTGCGGAGGTCACCACAGAACCGGCGACGGATCCGGCGGAAGCGGATAATGCCAAGCTTGAGGAGATGGTTGCCAAAATGACAAACGAAGAAAAGGTCGGACAGCTCTTTTTTGTCCGCTGTCCGGATGTTGACGCGGTGCAGACTGTTTCCGATTATCACATCGGCGGCTACATTCTCTTCGGCAGAGATTTTGAAGGGCACACCGCCGAGAAAGTCAGAATGAATATTGCCTCTTATCAGAGCGCTGCGAAGGTGCCGCTGCTGATTGGCGTGGACGAGGAAGGCGGCTCTGTTGTCCGCGTCAGCGATGTCCTGCGCGATTCGCCGTTCCTCTCGCCGAAGGAATACTTTTCCGACGGCGGCTGGCAGGCAGTCGAGAACGCCGAAACCGAAAAGGCGGATTTGCTGCTCTCACTGGGCATTAACGTCAACTTGGCGCCGGTCGTCGACATTACCTCCGACGAGAATACCTTTATTTTTCAGCGCTCTTTCTCGGATGATCCAACGTTGGTATGCTCTTTCGCGGAACGAACCGTGGGTATCTACCGCGACAAAAAGCTCGGCAGCACCCTCAAGCATTTTCCGGGCTACGGCGACAACGAGGACACCCACACCGGCATCGCCCATGACAGCCGCCCTTATTCCGATTTTCTCACCAAAGACTTCCTTCCCTTTGAAGCCGGCATCAAGGCAGGCGCGGACTGCGTGATGGTCTCGCACAACATCATGGAATGTGTCGATAACGAACGGCCGGCGTCCCTGTCCGATAAAGTGCATCAGATTTTGCGCCGTGACTTGAATTTCACCGGCGTCATCATGACCGACGATTTGGTGATGGAAGCTATCACCGAGTACACAGGCTCACAAACGGCGGCAGTCACGGCAGTGCAGGCAGGCAACGACCTGCTCTGTTGTTCGGATTTGGAGAACCAATATCCGGCGGTACTTACTGCAGTAGAAAACCAGCAAATCCCGATGGAACAGCTCGACCGGAGCGTCAAGCGCGTTCTGAAATGGAAGCAGTCACTCGGACTGCTTGACAATATCACCCCAACGGAGGCACCATGAACTACGCAAGCACATTAGCACAGCTATTCAATACCAAGGAGGAGTACGCGCAGAACATCATCACCCTGCTCGACGACGGCAATACGATTCCGTTTATTGCCCGTTACCGCAAGGAAATGCACGGCTCCATGGACGACCAGCTGATTCGTGAATTCAGCGAAAAGCTCGACTATTTGCGCGGACTGGATAAGCGCAGAGAAGAAATCCGCGCCCTGATTGACGGTCAGGAAAAGCTCACCGACGAGGTCAGCGCCGCGCTTGACAAGGCGGCAACCCTCAGTGAGCTGGAGGATATTTACCGTCCGTTCCGTCCAAAGCGCAAGACCAGAGCCAGCGTCGCCAAGGAAAAAGGACTTGAACCCTTGGCACTGGCGATTATCCGTCAGGAGAAGGGCTTTTCACCGGAAACCTACGCCCGCGAATTTATCAGCGAGGAGAAGGGCGTGGAAAACACCGAACAGGCGCTTGCCGGCGCGATGGATATTATCGCAGAGCAGGTTTCCGACAGCGCTGAAATCCGCAAATTCATCCGTGAAATCGCGCGCAATCACGGCGCTATTCGTTCTGTCGCCGCCGACGAGGAGCAGGACAGCGTGTACACCCTCTATTACGATTTCAGCGAAAGCGTGAAGAAAATCGCCGGTCACCGCGTTCTGGCGGTCAACAGGGGAGAGAAGGAGGGCTTCCTCAAGGTCGGTCTGGAGCTTGACAATGCCCGCCCCCTGAGCGTGATTAACCGTCTGCTTGACCGCGGCGACAATCCGCTGTGCTCCGACCTGCTCCGTGCGGCAGGCGAGGACGCGTACAACCGCCTGATTTTTCCTTCCATCGAGCGCGAAATCCGCAATGAGCTGACCGAGACAGCGGCTGAAAACGCCATTAAGGTCTTTGCCGTCAATCTCAAGCAGCTTCTCATGCAGCCGCCTGTCAAGGGTAAGACCGTGCTCGGACTCGACCCCGGCTATCGTACGGGCTGCAAGGTCGCGGTCGTCAGCGATACCGGCAAGGTGCTCGACACGGCTGTCATTTATCCGACGCATGGTGAGCGTAAGGCGGCGGAGTCGAAGCAGAAGCTCCTGCAGCTGATTCGCAAGTACCGTGTGGAAATGCTCTCCATCGGCAACGGCACTGCCAGCAAGGAAACGGAGATGTTTGCCGCCGATGTGATTAAGGAGCTGGACCGTCCGGTCTATTATATGGTTGTCAGCGAAGCCGGCGCGTCTGTCTATTCCGCGTCAAAGCTGGCGGCAGCAGAATTGCCGGAGCTGGATTTGACGCTGCGTTCGGCGGTTTCCATTGCCAGACGACTGCAGGATCCTCTCGCGGAGCTGGTGAAAATCGAACCAAAGGCAATCGGCGTTGGACAATACCAGCACGACATGCCGCAGAAGCGCCTCGGAGAAGCGCTTGACGGCGTGGTCGAGGATTGCGTAAACTCGGTCGGCGCGGATTTAAATACCGCTTCACCTGCCTTGCTTCTGCGCGTATCCGGTCTTAACTCCACTGTCTGTAAGAATATCGTCGCCTACCGTGAAGAAAACGGCGCTTTTCATTCCCGTGCAGAATTAAAAAAAGTCCCGAAGCTGGGACCGAAGGCTTTTGAACAGAGTGCCGGTTTCCTGCGCGTGCCGGAGAGCCGCAATCCGCTTGACAATACCGGTGTGCATCCGGAGAGTTATAAGAGCGCGAAGGAGCTGTTGGAGCTGCTTGATTATTCTGATAAAGAAATAAAAGCCGCCAAATTCAGTGATATTGCCAACCGCGTTAAGGCAAAGGGAACGAAAACCCTTGCCGAACAGCTTGGAATCGGCTTGCCAACGCTGGACGATATCGTCAAGGAGCTTGCCAAGCCCGGCAGAGACCCGCGCGACGAGCTTCCGGTGCCCCTGCTGCGCACCGACGTTATGGATATCAGCGACCTGAAGGAAGGCATGGAATTGAAGGGCACCGTCCGCAACGTCATTGACTTCGGCGCCTTTGTCGATATCGGCGTGCACCAGGACGGTCTGGTGCATATCTCCCAGATTTGCGACAAGTTCATCAAGCACCCTTCCGAGGTCTTGAAGGTCGGTGACGTGGTGAATGTCAAAATCCTTTCCATTGACGAAAAAAAGAACCGCATTTCCCTGACCATGCGGTTCTGATTGTATAAACAAAAGGGCGTGCCGGTCGGCACGCCCTTTATGCTGGCTTATTTCTCGGTAATCTTGATGGAATTGATGACCGGCTGCTTGGACGACGGAATAGTACCGTTGCTGTCAACCGGCTTAGCGTCGTTGGCAATCTTGTCAACGACGTCCATGCCCTCTGTCACCTTGCCAAAAGCAGCGTACTGACCGTCGAGGTGAGGAGCGTCCTCGTGCATGATGAAGAACTGTGAGCTGGCGCTGTTGGGGTCGCTGGAACGCGCCATGGAAATCACGCCTCTGGTGTGTTTGAGCGGATTGTTCACGCCGTTGCCGGAGAACTCACCCTTGATGGTCTTGTCACTGCCGCCGGTACCGTTGCCCAGCGGGTCGCCGCCCTGAATCATGAAGCCCTTGATGATTCTGTGGAAGGTCAGACCGTCATAAAAGCCCTTCTTGGCAAGAGAAACAAAGTTCTCAACGGTGATGGGCGCGACGTTGGGGTACAATTCTACGGTGATGGTGCCGTAATCTTTGACGTCAATCACAGCGGTGGCGCCGACCTCAGGGGTAACGTTACTTTCAGCAACAGTTGTCGCGGCAGCGGTGGTGGCAGCCTGCGTAGCGGCGCTTTCCGTTTTGCTGGTTGTGGAGGTGCCGTTGTTGGCACAGCCTGCAAGCACTGCACAGGAGCAAACAAGCACCAGCGTCAGCGCAAGGCTGATGACTTTTGCGGATATGGTTTTGAACATGATTAAATCTTCCTTTCAAAAATTTATATCTTTAGTATTGTACCACGAATGAAAAAACAAATCAACATTAATTGACAGAAAAAGCGGATTATGCTATATTTTATAGAGCAATCATCAACGGAAGTGAAGTTATGAGAGACGATATTACTTATATTAACGCGAAAAGCAGGCTGTTCAGCGTCAATTTCAGTGAGCTTCTGAAATACCGTGACCTGATATGGCTGATGGTCAAGCGCGATCTGGTCAATTCCTATAAGCAAACCGTGCTCGGTCCTATCTGGATTATCATCAATCCCCTGCTGTCCACCTCGGTATTTACCATCATCTTTGATGTTATCGCCGGAATTTCCACCGACGGCGTACCGCCGTTTTTGTTCTACATGGCAGGCAACGTGCTGTGGGCTTTTTTTGCGGCGTGTCTCAACGGTGCGTCGTCAACCTTCCTCGCCAACGCGCGTATTTTCGGCAAGGTCTATTTTCCGAGGCTTGTTATGCCGATAGCCAACATTGTTTTTAATTTTATCAATTTTCTGGTGCAGCTGTCGGTCTTTGTGATACTGGTCGTCATTTTTGCCGTTGTCGGCAGTAATGTCCATCCAAACCTGCTGCTGTTGCTTACGCCTGTACTGATTATACAGACGGCGCTGCTTGGCACCGGAATCGGGCTGATTGTTTCGTCCATCACGACCAAGTACCGCGACCTCAGAATCCTTGTCACCTTCGGCGTATCGCTGCTGATGTATATCACGCCGGTTGTCTATCCGGTCTCCAAGGTGCCGGAGAGCTTCCGCTGGGTGATGCTCTGCAATCCGGTAGCGCCCATTGTCGAGAGCTTCCGCTGCGCCTTTCTGGGCAGCGGTGAATTCCACTGGGTATTCTGGCTGCTGAGTCTGGCGGTGACAGCGGTAATCGTTTTCTTCGGCGTTATCGTTTTCAATAAAGTAGAAAAGAATTTTATCGATACGGTGTAAGCATGAAACAGTTGGAAAAAGATGTTGTCATTCGCACAACAGGTCTTAGAAAAGAATACAATCTCGGCGTCATCGGTTCCGGAACGCTGCGGCGCGACGTGCAGAGCTGGTACGCCAAAAAGCGCGGCAGGGAAGACCCAAACCGCAAAATCGGCACTGAAGCCCATGAAAAGGGCGAGATTTTTGTCGCGCTTAAGGATTTTGACGTAGAGATTAAGCGCGGCGAGCGCATCGGCATCATCGGTGCCAACGGCGCCGGAAAATCCACCTTTCTTAAGCTGCTCTCGCGGATAACCTCGCCGACAGATGGCGAGATTGCATACCGCGGCAGAATTGCCAGTATGCTTGAGGTCGGCACCGGCTTCAACGGTGAGCTGACCGGCAGAGAGAACATTTACCTCAACGGCGCCATTCTCGGCATGACGAGGGCAGAGGTCGACAAGAAGATGGACGAAATCATCGCCTTTTCCGAGTGTGAAACCTTTATTGACACCCCTGTCAAGCGTTACTCCTCCGGCATGTTCGTCAAGCTCGCCTTTGCGGTAGCGGCGCATCTCGACGCGGAAATCCTCATCATGGACGAGGTTCTCGCCGTCGGCGATATGAAATTTCAGCGCAAGTGCATTGATAAGATGCGTCAGCTCGCTATCGACGAAAACCGCACGGTGCTGTACGTTTCTCATAACATGAGCACGATTCAGGATTTGTGCAACCGCTGTCTGGTGCTCAGCCACGGCGAAAAGGTATTCGACGGCGGCGTTGACGAAGCGGTCGCGCTTTACCTAGGCGGCGAGAAGGATGATTTTTTTGCCCTGACTTATGAAGATGACAGATACAAGACGCTGGTAAGACACCATGAGGCTAATATCACAGAGGCAAAGTATAACGGACTCACCACCAATCGTTTTCAGGGAGACGCTGTAATGCCGTTGGAATTGAGTTGGGAGTATCTTGCTGATGTCAGCAACATTGGGTTGAGAGTAGAAATCATGGATTTCAAGCACTATCCTATTACTGCCTACCTGATTGAAAATATCCACAGCGGCAAAAAAGGGGAGACCGTTACGAAACGGTTCCAACTGAATCTGTCCGGGTTCGTACAGGGCAATTATTTTACAAATTATGTTTTGTTCAGGAAGGAAGAAGGCTCCAACAAAGTTATTGATATTGAACATGCCATGGGGTTGCGGTTTTATAAATATCCAGCCAACGGTGGTGACATCCGCTGGCTCAAGGCATGGGGAAGCATGCTGAACCCGGGAATCGAAGAAATCGAATAATCAAAAGAGCACGGAACTAGACCGTGCTCTTTTTCAATATAGGAGATAACACGCGGTACAGCGCCGCAACAGGCAGCCCGACAACATTGAAATAATCGCCGCAGATTTCCTTGACCAGCAGCGCGCCCTTTCCCTGAATCCCGTAAGCGCCTGCCTTGTCCATCGGCTCGCCGGTGGCGATATAAGCGCGCAGCTCGCGCTCACTCATCGGGTAAAAAGTCACTTCTGTGGTCTGTGAAAAACGCTCGATGTGCCGTCCTTTAACGACAGCGCAGCCGGTGATGACCTTGTGCGTCCTGCCGGACAGCATTTTCAGCATACGGAGCGCGTCTTCTGTATCCGTCGGTTTACCCAGCATAACGCCGTCAATAAAAACGCCGGTATCGCAGCCAATCACGGTGTTGTCCGGGTGCGTGACGGCAATCGCCTGCGCTTTTCGGACAGCGAGCAGCTCCGGAATTGCCTCCGGAGTAGTGTTGCCGGTGTCATGCTCGTCCACATCGGCAGGCATAACGGCAAAATCATCTGCAATCAGCCGGAGCAGTTCCTGACGGCGCGGAGAAGCCGAAGCAAGTATCAACAATTGTCATTCCTCCCTTTCTGTATTCTCTATTTTACCGCAAATTCAAAGAAAAGTAAACAAATTTCAAATGAGTGTCGGGACAATCAATCCGCTCAAAGAATCCTCATCTACCTATTTCAAAAGAAGAGCATATCTTGTGGCGTTCTCCTTTTTGGGACATCAAATTGCATGATTCTTCCCAAAAAACTATTGACCTCTTTGCCAAAAAGTAGTATGATATACGTAGAATAATATGAGAGGTGAAAATCCTATGAGAAGAACAATCAAAAAAACAATGGCAATTCTCCTTGCAGCTGTGTTGGCATTTTCCGTTTTGACTGTTGGCGTTGTCAGCGTGTCCGCCGAAGACACCGGCATGGCAGTGACGGTTAAATCCAGCGTACCTGAGTTTTTCCCGACTTCCACCCTGAGTGTTGACAGAACAGCCGAAAAGTTGACAGTTACCTATTGGTTCAACCTCCAGGATTATTTTATGGTAAATAATCAGTGGGCATTATCTTACGATCCTAACGTGCTTCAATATAATGAAGATGACGGCGTCAACGAGACTCATAAGAATAACAGAACTATCTATCTGGTGTACAAGTTCCCGGAAAACACGGATGGCTCTATGGAGTTCAATCCCGCTTGTGAAGAGGCAGGCGTCATGAAGGGCAACATCACCCTTGCGCGAGGTTTTGAATGCTACAACATGGGGAAACTCCCGTTCCTGTCCATCACTTTTAATATTATTGATGCTTCTGCCGAGTCTACCGAGGTTTTTCTTGACATGCAGGTGATGCAGGTTCGTCATGAGGACGCCCCTCAGGAATCTACACCGGTTGATTTCATCAACCACAGCAAAATTGTCAACAATGGTGTTACCTTCACTGCAGACGAGAGCTATACCGCCGCTTATGAAGGCGATTTCAATGCTGAATACAGTGCGGCTCCCGTCAAGATTGACAACTTCAAGGCATATATCGTAAATATGGTATTCGGCGAGAGCCTTTCCATGAAGTTCTATGTAAAGAGCGCTGTATTAGACGGATATACCGATGCATACATGGTATTTACCAGAGAAGGCAAGCAGACCATAGCACAGATGGAAGGTCCTGACAGTGACGGCGATTACTACTTCACGTTCAAGAGCCTTTATCCGCAGCTTGTTGTAGACGATATCAACGCAGAGCTTCACGCGTTTAAGAATGGCGTAGAGTACTACGGCGATATTTATACCGACAGCGGTGAGAGATACATCAAGAGATGTCTCGAAAAGTATAAGTCCGGCAGCACCTTAAAGTACAGAAATGCCCGCACTATGTATGTTGACATGGCAATCTACTGCGGCTTAATGCAGAAGAAGATGCATCACAAGGATGATACACATCTGATTACGGATTATCTGACTGCAGAGCAGCTTTCATGGGCGTCAACCAGCGTAGAAACCAAGAATGACAGAGTATTTGACTACATTCAGTGTGAAAACGCTGATACACAGTGGACAGCTTCCAACATCGTCTTCAGTGATGTAGTTGTTACAAAGGCATACTTCAAGACAAATTCCATCGCAGGCAAGACCGTGAAGGTAACGTTTGATGGCAGAGAGTCAACCTATACCGAGGCAGACTTCATTCACGACAGCAGCTGTGATGCGGATGAGTACTACATTGAGTTCGGCGATTTGTTCGCAAGACAGATGTCTACCCTTTGCTATTTCACCGTATACAATGCGAGCGGAACAGCATGCAGTCCTACCATGCAGTATTCCATTGATTCCTATGCTACCATCATTCACAATCATCCCAAATACCAGGGACAGGAAATTGACCTGATTTGCCAGGCAATGGTTAAGTATGGTCATTCTGTATACAAGTACTTGTATGAAATCTAGTAAGAAAAAATCGTAAGATTGATAACAAAGACCGGCTCCGAGGAGCCGGTCTTTCTTTATGGTCATATGTGATTTTGAATTAATCGAAGTTCTCAATCAGTTCAGCAATAAACATCTGAATGACGGTTGCGTCCGCGATATTGACAGAGCCGTTGTGGTCATCGTCTGCCGCCTGAAGCTGTGTATCGTTCAGCGTGATGATTTCTGCGATGTATTGCTGCAATGCGGTGACGTCCTCAATGCTGACGGTACCGTTGCCGTCAACGTCGCCCATAAGCACCTGCGCCGGTTCTTCATAGGCAATCCATTTGCCGTCCGCCGTGTAAATCATTTTCTCACCGGGATGAATAGCGCCTGCGTCAAACTGCTGACCGTTGCTGTTGAAAATAACGTTGCCGTAGCTGTTGGGTATTTCGTACTGATAGGGAAGCACCAGCTTGTAAACGTCATCGTTGAGCTTTTTCATTGCCATACCCGGCCAGCTCGCATTTTCATGAGAGCCCCAAATGTAAGCGTTGACGGAAGTCCATGCAGGCATTGCGCCCTGTTCCATGTAGATAATGGTGTTGCCCTGCTGTTCCCAGCCGGTGTAGGTCGCTGTAACGGAGGCAACCTCGCTGCCGCTGTTATCAAAACCCTTCAGGGTGACGACTGCCTTTTCGTTGTGCTGTAAGGCGTCGAGCGGAATGATGGTGCCGTAAACCGCTTCGCCGGTAATGGCGTTGGCGGTATCATCGTTGATAACGATTGTATAGGAAGCAGAATCACAGTTCTTGACGTAAGCCTTGACCTCGGCGTTGCCGACCGGGAGATAGCCGGTCTTTTCGGAGAGCGTCACCGAAGGATTTGTGTAATCGCTTTCGTTGTACGCCTTCCATTTGCCGTCTACCGTGTAAACCATCTGTTGACCGGGATTGATAGCGCCTGCGTCAAACTGCTGACCGTTGCTGTTGTTGAAAATGACGTTGCCGTAGCTGCCGTCGAGCTCGTACTGATAGGGGAGGACATAACGGTAGAGTCCCTGCGCAGTCTGTTCCATCTTCACGCCCGGCCAACCGGCGTTCTCGGCGCTGCCCCAGATGTAAACATAGGCTTGCTTCCAGTCAGGCTTCGCTTCGGGCTCCAGATAAACGATGGTGTTGTCCTGCTTGACCCAGCGCGTATATTCTCTGCTGACGGTTGCGAGCGCGTTGTTATTCTCGTCATAGCCGGTCAGGGTGAGGGTTGCCTTTTGCTTGTTGCCGACATTCTCAATCAAAATGGAATCGCCTGCGCTGACAGTTCCGGTTGTGGTGTCGTCGCCGATTGTGAGGGCATATTCCGCATGGTCACAGCTGCGCACAGTTGCCTCTACACTGAGGGTATCGGTCAGGAAGTAGCCGGAGGCGACGGAGAGGTTGACAGCCGGAGCGAAATGCTCCTTGTCCTCATCCGCAATATTGGAGTGATAGACAACCGCGACTTTGCCTGCCTTGACGGTGCCGCTGAGTACGCCGCCGCTGACGGTGAAGGCACCGCCGAATGCGTGGTCGGTGTAGCTGCCGTCGGTCATGCCGGTTTCAGCGTTGAGGATGATATCCTCATTGCTTGCGTTGATGATGACAACGCCCTTGTTGTTGTCGCCGCGTTCAATCATCAGCACTTGATTGTTGTCAGTAATCGGGTTGCACGCGGTCTGAGCGGTGGTGCCCATCTCGTTGCGGAAGAAGTTGACCGCTGCGACCTGCGGGTCCTTATACATATCGCTGCCTTCAGGACCAATCTTGTTGTCACCCCAGGGATTGCTTGCGCTGGCGTTATTCGGTCTGTCAAAGAACAGCGGCGTGCCGTCCTTTCTCGCCGCGATAGCCGCCCAAGCCTGAATGACTTGCTGGGTTTCGGTCAGCTCTTTGTAAGACTGGTCGTTGCAGTAGTTATCATGGGATTCAACCCAGGTGACGGTCTGGTTCGCCTTTGCACCGGTCGGGAGCATTGCGTCCATCACGAAATCCGCTTCCAGATTCCTGTTCGCGATTGCGTCTCTGACGCGGAAGCCGGTGTAGGAGTTAGTGGTGTTCATGTAATGCTCACCGCCATTTTTATCGGTGTAAGCCTGGCTGTGATAAGCGCCGAGGCGGCTGCTGTCGTTATCATCATAACCGGTTTCGGAATTTTTGTAGGTGTGCTTGCCGCCTTCCTGGAGAACCTCGCCGTACTGGAAGGTCGCGCCGTTTTGCAGAATCGTCGGCCAGAAGTCACCGGCAAAGTCGTTGCCGTATTTCGCGGAGGTATCATCCGGCAGCTCAATCAGCTTTGCCGCGTCATAGCGGAAGCCGTCGGCGCCGCTGTCCACGCAGTCCCTGAGGAAGTTGAGAATGTAATTCTGCACTTCTTTATTCTGCGTATTCAAGTCGTACAGACCGCTCAAATCATACTGGGTTTCCTCGTAGCGGTCAACCTCCGACCAGTTTTGACCGGGCTCGCGTTCGTCCCCCATGGGATGAAACGCCTTGCCGGGAAGATTCTTGATGTTCTCGGAAATCTTGTCATAGTAGGCGGTGGTGTGGTTGAGTACCGAGTCGACAATGACCTTTACGCCATAGGAATGGGCGGTGTCGCACATCTCCTGAAACTGTTCTTTTGTGCCGAACTGATAGTTGCCGATTTTGTAGTCGGTCGGCTGATAATGCCACCACCAGTTGTCGCCGCCGGAAATCGTCAGTGAACCGTCGCCGCCGTTGTTGACCTCACAGATAGGGGAGGTCTGCACAGCGGAGAAGCCTGCCGCCGCAATTTCGGGCATTTTCTCCTTGATGGTCTCGAAATTCCAGCACCAGCAGTGCAGAATCGCACCTCCCTCAACGGTTTCGGTGAGACCGTTATTTCTGGTGTTGCTGCCGGTGTTCACCTCAGCTGCCATAGCGGATAAACCTCCTGTCAGGGATTGCGTCAGCAAAGCCGCTGTTGTCAGGACTGCCGCGCCAATCCGTTTTAAATTCTTTTTCATTGTTTTTCCCCTTTCTGATGTTATTAGGTTAATCGCTTAACCAAATACTACTCCAAAAAGCTTCTTCTGTCAACACCAAAACGAGAAAAAAATGAAGTTAGTCGGTTTTCAACAAATCAATAAATACCAAGTTATCGGTATTTACCAAAGAATTGACATTTCAATTCCGGCGTACAAAAGGAAAAGGACAGCGCTGAGCACTGTCCTTTTTAACAAGTAAAACGTTTAACTGATTTTATTCTTCCATATCCGCAATCATATACTGAATCGCGGTCGCGTCGTGAATCGTCACCACGCCGTCGCCGTCATAGTCGGCAGCTTTTTCGTCGTATTGCTCCGGTTCGAGCTCGGCGAGCATCTGTTGGATGCAGGTTACGTCCGTGATGTTGACAACGCCGTCTCCGTTCGCGTCACCGCGTACAAAATGAGGAAGCGGCTTGCGGTTGATATCGAAATCGGCAAGATTAATCATGCCCCAGCCAAAGGTAGTGTCATAGCCTTTGGCACCTAAGTCGATGGCATACTCCTTGAAAATTTCCATGACCTCTTCCTGATTGATGGATTTATCCCATGTTTTGAGCAGGGCGGCAGCCGCAGCCGCGTGAGGCGCGGCCAAAGAGGTGCCGGAATCGAGCATCATGATGGACTTATACGGTACAAGCACCTTCTCGCCGGGAAGGGCAAAATCAATCGTGCGACCCGTGTTGACGGAGCCGGTAATAGTATTATTTTTATCAATCGAGGTAATGGTGAGGATGTTTTCCTTGTTTGCCGGATAGCGGTCGGCGACGTCAACGCCCTGGTTGCCGGCGGCGGCAATGACGATAATGCCCTTTTTCAACGCCGCGTCAATGGCGTCGTCAAGAATCGTCTGCGTGTGATTTAGGTCGCTGGCGCTCAGGCTCAGGTTAATGACGTCCGCGTTATGCTCAATGGCGTAGTAAATACCGCGGCTTACATTGTTGAGTGTACCGCTGCCGCTTGCGTTATTGACTTTTATCGGCAGAATTTTGACATTGGACGGGGTGCCGTCAACGATAACGCCGCTGACCTCGGTTCCGTGAAACTGATCGTCGTCAAAATCTGTATTGTTCTTGATGAAATTGTAGCCGTCCTCGGTGTAACGTCCCTGCAAATAGCGGTTCGTTTTTTTAATACCGCTGTCCAGTACCGCTACTCTGACCTCCGGTAGCTTTTTGCCGCTGTTTTCAAATTTTTTCTGCAGCTTATCCAGTCCCATGTGCTTAATACCCCAGCTCATGTGGCCAAAGGAGTAATTGCTCAGGGATTCAGTGACAACTTCGTTTTCCTTCCAGTAATTTGCCTGCAAGGCAACCGGAATCGTGCAAGCGGTCAGTGCCGCAAGCAGTATGGCTGAAATTTTTGTTTTTATCATAGTATTGTCCTCCTGTCTGTTGTTATTGTATCATAGAAGCCAAGTAAAATCAACTAACAATGTATTGAATAATACGAACAATTCAGTTATAATTATATTATTATACGGTAAGGAGTGTTTACATGAAAGTATTAGTACTCAACGGCAGTCCCCGCAAGGGCGGCAATACGGCGCTGGCAGTCGGGGAATTCGTCAGAACCATCGAAGAACAGGGAATCTAAGCGGAGGTTGTGCAGATTGGAAACAAGGCAATCCGCGGCTGTATCGCCTGCAATTCCTGTGCCACACGCGGCTGCTGTGTATTTGACGACGAGGTCAATGCGCTCGCGAAGCTGTTTGAGGAAGCTGACGGCTTGGTTGTAGCCACACCGGTGTATTACGCTTCCGCCAACGCGACGCTGATTGCCTGCCTGGACAGATTATTCTACAGCACATCCTTTGACAAAACCATGAAGGTCGGCGCCGGTATCGCGGTAGCCAGACGCGGCGGCTGTTCGGCGACCTTTGACGAGCTGAACAAATACTTCACCATCAGCGGTATGCCGGTAGCGTCCAGCCAGTACTGGAACATCGTTCACGGCAGAGAAAAGGGCGACGCCGGAGGTGATTTGGAAGGCATGCAAACCATGCGCACGCTGGCACGCAACATGGCATTTCTGATAAAATCCATCGCTCTCGGCAAAGAAGCCTACGGCATTCCTGAAAAGGAACCGTGGCAGGGCACTCATTTCGTCCGTAAGGATTTGTTGGATTAAACAACAAGACCGGCTCTTCGGAGCCGGTCTCAGACTGTAGAAAAAGTCTGAGCTAATGATTTGCAGAATAATTTTTCCCATTAAATTTCGTAGGGTTCGGTCTTGACCGAACCGTGGAGAAAGCGTTTACATTGGGCTTATTACCCCGGTTTGGTCAAGACCAAACCCTACAGTTCAGCATAAAATTTTACCATCATCGAAAGACAAACGGTAGTTTTTCGACAAACAGAGACCGGCTCTTCGGAGCCGGCCTCAGTTTATATAAAGTAATTATTCGTCGCCCATTTCAGCCTTTGCTTTTTCAATGACCTTCTGCGCAACGTTGGCAGGGCAGTCCTCATAACGTACAAAGGTAAACTCGTAGGAGCCTCTGCCCTGGGTAATCTGTCGGATAAAGGTGGCAAAGTCAGCCATCTCAGCCATCGGAACCTCAGCCTCAACAACCTGCATACCCTTGCCGGCAGGACTCATGCCCATGACTCTGCCGCGGCGCTTGTTGACCTCGCCCATGACGTCGCCCATGTTATTGTCCGGAACTGTCGCCTTCAAACTTCCGATAGGCTCAAGCAGGGTCGGCATCGCGTTGGGAATACCGTTCTTATAAGCCAGGCTTGCGGCTGTCTTGAAGGACATTTCGGAGGAGTCAACGGGATGATAGGAGCCGTCGTACAGGGTAGCCTTAATACCCACAGTGGGATAACCGGCGAGAACGCCCTTCTTGATGGACTCACGCAGACCTTTTTCAACCGCCGGGAAGAAGTTCTTCGGAACAGCGCCGCCGACAACTCTCTCGGCAAATTCGAGACCGTCGGTATCATACGGCTCAAACTCAATCCACACGTCGCCGAACTGACCGTGGCCGCCGGACTGCTTCTTGTAGCGTCCTTGTGCGCTGACCTTCTTGCGGATGGTCTCGCGGTAAGCGATACGAGGCTTCTGAAGGGTGGCTTCTACGTTATATTTGCTCTTGAGACGGGAGATAACCACATCAAGGTGCTGTTCCCCCAGACCGGAAACCAGCATTTCGTGGGTTTCGGTGTTGGACTCAAACTTGATGGTCGGATCCTCGTCGCTGAGCTTGCCGAGTGCCTGTGCAACCTTGTCCTCGTCGCCCTTTTTGGCAGGATAAATGGCCATGGTGTAGCTGGAAACAGGATAGTCGATACCGTCGAGAACAACCTTTCTCAGCGGAGAGCAGAGGGTGTCGCCGGTCTTGGCAGTTGTCAGTTTCGGAATCGCGCCGATATCGCCTGCGCCGATATAATCAGCGTCGTTCTGCTTTTTGCCGGTCATGGTGAGCACCTTGGAGATTCTCTCAGGAGAACCGGTGCGCATATTGATAACGGGGACGTCCGGAGAAATCTTGCCGGACACAACCTTGACGTAGGACAGTCTGCCAATAAACGGGTCGGCAACGGTCTTGAAAACGATAGCCGCAGCGGCAGCGTTCTCGTTGACAGTAATTTCAACCGGCTCGCCGTTGATATCGACGCCGATTTCCTCGCTCTTGACAGCGGCGGAGGGAGCCAGCCAGGTCAGGCTGTTGAGCAGCTGGTCGATTGCGAAGGTGTTGTGCGCGTCGCCGCAGAATACAGGACAAATCGAGCCGTCCTTAACGCCCTGGCTGACGCCGAGGATAATCTCCTCAGGGGTGAATTCCTCGCCCATGAGGAACTTGTCGAGCAGCTCCTCGCTGGTCTCGGCAACGGCTTCCTTAATCGCTTCGCGAAGACCTTCCAGTCTGTTGCCCATGTCGGGAAGCGCGGTCTGGGTGACGTTGCCCTTGCCATCGTACTTGTAAGCCTTGTAATCAAAGAGGTTGACGTAGGTGTTCGCCTGACCGTCTACGATATAAGGAACCACCACCGGACACACAGAGGGACCAAAGGTGGATTTCAGATTCTCAAATACGCGATAGAAGCGCGCGTCCTCATCGCACAGACCGTTGACGAAGAATACCTTTGTCAGTCCAGCCTTGGTAGCGGCTTCCACTGCCTTCTCGGTGCCGACGTTCACGCCGTCCTTACCGGAGACAACAATCATCGCGGTATCCGCAGCGCGCATACCTTCGGCAACGCCGCCGGCAAAGTCAAAGAGACCGGGGGTGTCGATGAGGTTGATTTTGGTGTTCTTCCACTCTATGGGAGCAACGGCGGTCATAATGGATGCATGTCGCTTAATCTCCTCAGCATCGTAATCGAGCACGGTGTTGCCTTCAGAAACCCTGCCCAGTCTGTCACTGACCTTGGCAAGATAGAGAATGGACTCTGCCACGGAGGTTTTACCGCAGCCGCTGTGACCTGCCAGCGCGATGTTCAGAATTTTTTTTGCGTCGTACTGTTTCAAAAGAAAAAACTCCCTTCGTTGTTGGTTTTTGCAATAATAATTCTAATTTCGCAATTGTATAAAATTATCCTCAATTATTATATCATAATTGTACAGAATTAACAACCAAAATCAAATAAAATAAAAAAATTCACCCTTTGCCCAAAATGGACAAGGGTGAATTGTGGATTTTGCTTTTTTTGCGAAAAATCAGCGATACCATGCACAAAGTTTTTATACACTTTTTGTGCATAATTATCGACTTTAGTTCAATACCGCACCCTGTGCGCCGGAGGTGACGAGCTTGGCGTAGCGTGCCAGATAACCGGTCGTGATTTTCGGCTCGCGCGGCTGCCATTCCGCCTTGCGCTTGGCAAGCTCCTCGTCGGAAACCTTGAGGGTAATTTTGCTGTTGGGAATGTCGATTTCAATCATATCGCCGTTTTTGACCAGCGCAATCGGACCGCCGACTGCCGCCTCGGGAGAGACGTGACCGATAGAAGCGCCGCGTGTAGCGCCGGAGAAACGACCGTCGGTAATCAGCGCAACGGTGCTGCCCAGACCGCGTCCCATAATCGCGGAGGTCGGGTTGAGCATTTCTCTCATGCCGGGGCCGCCCTTGGGACCTTCGTAACGGATAACAACGACGTCGCCTTCAACGATTTCGCCGCCGTTAATCGCCGCCATCGCGTCCTCCTCGCAATCGTAAACCTTCGCGGGACCTTCATGCCTGAGCATTTCGGGAGCGACTGCCGAACGCTTGACAACGCAGGCGTCGGGAGCCAGGTTGCCGCGGAGCACGGCGATACCGCCGGTGGTGCTGTAGGGATTCTCAACCGGACGGATGGTCTCCGGGTCGCGGTTGACAACGCCCTCGATATTCTCGGCAATCGTCTTGCCGGTGCAGGTGATGATGTCGGTGGTGAGCAGACCGAGCTTGTTAATCTCGTTCATGACCGCGTAAATGCCGCCTGCTTCATTCAAATCCTCCATGTAGGTTCTGCCGGCAGGAGCGAGATGGCAGAGGTTCGGGGTGTGCGCGCTGATTTCATTGGCAATGTCGAGGTTCAGTTCAATGCCGCATTCATGCGCGATAGCCGGAAGGTGAAGCATGGAGTTGGTGCTGCAGCCGAGCGCCATGTCCATGGTCAGGGCGTTTCTGAACGCCGCTTCGGTCATGATGTCGCGCGGCTTGATGTCCTTTTCAAGCAGCTCCATAATTTTCATACCGGCGCGCTTGGCGAGCTGGATTCTTTCGGAATAAACTGCCGGAATCGTGCCGTTGCCGCGCAGACCCATGCCCAGTACCTCGGTCAGGCAGTTCATGGAGTTAGCGGTATACATGCCGGAGCAGGAGCCGCAGCTCGGGCAAGCCTTGTTTTCATATTCCATGAGTTCGTCATGGGTGATTTTGCCGGAGTTGTAGGAGCCGACCGCCTCAAACATAGAGGACAGGCTGGTCTTGTGACCGCCGACACGTCCGGCAAGCATGGGGCCGCCGCTGACGAAAATGGTCGGGATATTCAGACGGGCTGCCGCCATGAGCAGACCGGGAACGTTCTTGTCGCAGTTGGGAACCATGACAAGCGCGTCAAACGCGTGTGCCAGCGCCATGCATTCGGTGGAATCCGCAATCAAATCACGGGTGACAAGGGAGTATTTCATACCCTGATGACCCATTGCGATACCGTCGCAGACTGCAATCGCCGGAAATACAATCGGATTGCCGCCGGCAAGCGCCACGCCGGTTTTGACCGCATTGACAATCTTGTCGATATTCATGTGACCGGGCACAATCTCGTTGTAGGAGCTGACAATACCAATCATCGGCTTCTTGATTTCTTCATCGGTCATACCGAGCGCGTGGAGCAGGGAACGCTGGGGAGCGCATTGAACGCCTTTTTTCATAGCGTCACTTTTCATGGAAATCATCCTTTCACTTATTTTTTCTTATTCTGGATAATAAAGTACACAATACCGGCAACCGCCGCTATGCCAATCACACCGGCAAAAATCCAGACCGTCATGTTGCCTTCATTCGCGGTGATGGGCGCGGAATAGCCGAGAGCGCCTGCGCAGACAGTGCCGGCAACGCTTGTCATCAGCGCAAACAGCGCGGCAAAGAGAACCTTCATCGCTTTCACAAAATCGCCTCCGTTTTGTATTTATTATAGCTATTATAGCACGATAAACAGGATTGTCAAACAGGGTTTATTCCTCAAACAGCGGCGTGGAGAAATAACGCTCCGCAGTATCGGGCAGGACGGTGACAACAGTTTTGCCCTTGCCGAGCTTTTTGGCGAGCTTGAGCGCTGCTGCGACGTTGGTGCCGCTGGAAATGCCGCACATCAGACCTTCCTCACGCGCAAGGCGCTTGGCGGTGCTGAGCGCTTCCTCGTCGGTGACGACGTAGATTTCATCGTAAATCTCACGGTTGAGAATATCGGGGATAATGCCGTCGCCGATACCCATCTGCAAATGGGTGCCGATGGTGCCGCCCGCGAGAATCGCGGCGTTTTCCGGCTCGACCGCCCAGATTTCAATATCGGGATACTGTGCCTTGAGCACCTCGCCGATGCCGGTGATGGTGCCGCCGGTGCCGATACCGGAGCAGAAGCCGTCAATCGTGTCGCCGCATTGCTGCATGATCTCCAGCGCGGTATAGCGCTTGTGCGCCTTGACGTTGTTGATGTTGGCAAACTGCTGCGGCACAAAGACCTTCGGATTCTTTTCCTTCATCTTCAAAGCGGTCTGCAAGCATTCGTCAATGCACGCGCCGATATCGCCGGCGTCGTGAATCAGCTTGACCTCAGCGCCGTAGTGACGGATCAGCTTGCGGCGCTCCTCGCTGACGGAATCGGGCATGACGATGATGGTGCGGTAGCCCTTGACTGCGCCGACAAGCGCCAGACCGATGCCCTGATTGCCGCTGGTTGGCTCCACGATGATGCTGTCCTTGTCAATCAGCCCTTCGCGTTCCGCCTGGTTAATCATGTTCAGCGCGGTGCGCGTCTTGATGGAGCCGCCGACGTTGAGCGCCTCAAATTTAACCAGAATTTCCGCGCTGTCCTCGCCGGGCATGTGGTTCAGGCGAATCAGCGGCGTCTGACCGACTGCTTCCAGTACGTTGTTATAAATCATAAATCGGATTTCCTCTCTGCTTGATATACCTTCCTATTATATCACAACGTTTTTTTGTTTGCAATACGCCCAAATAAAAAGCGTCAGATAACGCGGGGTTATCTGACGTTTTCCTTTTTTATCACACGGTTCAGCAGTTCAAAGCAGACCTCATTGAGGTCGCCTTCCAGGTTGACGTTGTCGTTGGTGACGCCAAAGAGGTCAATACCGAGCTTCGGATAGGAGTAGGAGAGGGCGTGATAGGTGGTAAAGCTGCCGGTGTGACAGAAGCTGCCGTCCTTGTCCGGCATAAGACCGTAGCCGTACTCCATTTCGTCCTCGGGAGAGTAGTTGGTCGTCATTTCCCTGACGCTTTCCTCGGTGAGAATATCGTAGGTTCTCAGGGATTTCAGCCAGCGCTCCATATCCTTGGCGTCGGAAATCATATCGCCCAGACCTCTTGTCGCGCCGACATAGACAGTCTGTGTATCTACGCTCGGCTTTGCCAGATTCGGCATGTGCTGCCAGTCCTCGTCGTCAACAAAGCCGGAATGGGTCATTTGCAGGGGCTTGAAGATTCTTTCGCGGACAAAATCGTTGTATTTCATGCCCGAAACCAGCTCCACCACGCGGGAGAGCAGGAAGTAGTTGGAGTTGCTGTAATAGCTCAGGGTGTCGGGAGGATTATCGAGCGGCTGTTTGAGCAGCCATTCCTCCAAAATCCTCTGATTCTGTTCGGGCGTGTTGTCGTTGGTGATGTTCAGCCCTTCAACCGGCACCTCGGTAAAGGCGTCGTCGATAAAGACCACGTCATAGAATTCCCGAATACCGGAGCGCATGGTCAGCAGGTGCTTGAGCGTGAGCTGCTTGCCGTAGCGGTAATTGGGAAAATACTTGTCCATGGTGTCCTCGACATGGAGCTTGCCGTCCTGCTTGAGCAGCATGATCGAGGCGGCGGCAAACTGCTTGGAAACCGAGCCGACGCAGAATTTCGTGTCGCGCGTAATCTTTCTTTTGGAGTCCGCCTGTTCGGTTCCGGCAACATACTCGCAGAGCACCCTGCCGTTTTTTGTCAGGCGCACCACGCCGCTGAAATTCATCGAGCTGAGCTCCTTTTCAAGAAAAGTCTGTTCGTCCTGAAGCACGCCGCAGGAGGTAAGTGAAAAACAAAACATCATCGTCAAAACCAGCGCCAATATGCGTTTCATATCGTCGCCTCCTTCTCGAAAATTATTCCAATCATACACCAAACGTCGCGGAAAGTCAAGAAAATCTCCGGCTTTGCCAGCTTTTTGTGTATTAAGCCAAAAATCCCTTGAATTGTTGTAAATCGTGCGAAATTGTGCTATACTTCTTCATTAGAAAACGGTGTCAAACTGCGGTGACAGCCACAAGGGTTGTCACTGCAAATGTATGTTTCTGAAAGAGGGTTCTCAGGTGAGACGGCTGACGCAGCGCACCGAGGCGGTAGTAAATCTGCGCGCCTTGGAGCATAATATCAATAACATCCGTTCACGGCTGGGCAGCGGCGTAGAGATTATGGCGGTGCTCAAGGGCGACGGCTACGGCCACGGCGAAAAGGGCATATATCCCACGCTCAAAAGCTGCGGCATCGAGCGCTATGCCGTCGCGGTCTGGGAGGAAGGCGCGTCCCTGCGCAGCGCCGGCTGTACCGAGCCGATTCTGCTGCTCGGCGATACCTGCGACGGACAGCTGGAGAACCTGATCAAATACAACCTCACCCCGGCAATCTTTTCACCGGACACCGCCGAAAAGCTCAATTTGCTCGCCAAATGGGGCGGCGTAACGCAGCCGGTGCACATCAAAATCGACACCGGCATGAGCCGTATTGGCTTTGCGGACGATGAAGCCTCGGTGGAGACCATCAAGAAAATCAGCGAGCTTTCCAATATCGAAATCACCGGCGCGTTTACGCATTTTTCACGCGCGGACGAGCCGGACGGCGAGAGCGCCAAGGCGCAGTTTGAGCGCTATATCCGCATGATAGAGCGGCTGGAGGACGCCGGCGTGCACATTCCGATGAAGCACGTGGCGAACAGTCCGGCAATTCTGCTTCGTCCGGAAACCCAGCTTGACGCAGTGCGTTCCGGCGATATCCTTTTCGGACTCTGCCCGGTTGACGAGGCGCGGTGGGAGAGGGAGGACTTCTGCCAGGTGATGAGCTGGTACACCTACGTCGTCATGGTCAAGGAGGTTCCGGCAGGCACCGAAGTCGGCTACGGCGGTACCTTCGTCTGTCAGCGCCCGACAAAAATCGCCACGATTCCGGTCGGCTTCGCGGACGGCTACAGCCGTAAGCTCTCCAACCGCGGCAAGGTAAAAATCAACGGCAAAACCGCGCCGATTATCGGCAGGGTGTGCATGGATCAGTTCATGGTTGACGTCACCGACATCGGCGAAGTTCACCGCGGCGACACCGTCAGCCTGCTTGACGACGACCTAAGCGTCCTGTGGATGGCGGATTTGCTCGACTGCAATGTAGATGAGATCGTCTGCGGCATTTCCAAGCGCGTGCCCAGAATTTATGAGTATTGAGAGGGAGAACAGCATGTCTAATTATATATTCAGAATCATCAGAAACGCGAGCCTCGGCAAAATGCGCGAGGCGGTCAAAACCTGTCACGAGCGCTCCGGCAAGAGCAGCGTCAAGATTTATCAGGATATGATACACTGCGCGCGCAAATTCGGCGCCGGTTACTATGACTATCAGATTTTCGCGTTCTACAATCTGACCGAGGAGCAGCGCGCCACCTACATGACGCGTCTCATCAGCAAAAAGTTCAACACCTTCATGAACGATTACGCCTACGACCACTTCCTCGAAAACAAGGACGAGTTCAACAAGCTCTACAAGGACTATATCGGCAGAGAGTTCGTCCAGCTGCAGGAGGCGAGCAAGGAAGAGGTCATGCGGTTCTGTGCCAACCGCGAATATATCTTCTGCAAAATGCAGGATTTGGAGTGCGGTCACGGCTGCGAGAGAATCAAGACCTCCGATTACAAGAGCATGGAGGAGCTGTACGACTATCTGACCTCCAAGGGCTTCTGCACGATTGAGGACAACATTCAGCAGCATCCGGCGCTGAGCAAGCTCTATCCTAACGCGGTCAATTCCATGCGTATCATCACCGTGCTTGACAGCAAGGGCGTGCCGCATGTGCTTTATATTGTCCAGAAGATGGGCATCGGCGGCTCGATTATCGACAACAACTGCCTGTTCACACCGGTCAATCCCGAAACCGGCGAAATCATGTATCCGGCACATTCCGGCGACACCCTCAAGGGTATCATCTACACCGAGCACCCCGACACCCATGTCAAGCTGCAGGGCTATGTGATTCCCTACGTCAAGGAGGCGGTGCAGATGTGCCTGAAAGCCGCAACGATTGTTCCCCAGATTCGCTACGTCGGCTGGGACGTCGCCACCACCCCCAACGGTCCTGCCATTATTGAGGGCAATACCTATTGCGCGCATGATTTCTGGCAGCTGCCGCCGCATACGCCGGACGGTATCGGTATCCTCCCGAAAATCAAGGAGTACATTCCCGAATTTTTCGAAGGCAAAATCAAATAAGCAAAACAATCGGCTCCCCGAAAAACCGGGGAGCCGTTTTCTTTTATAGGAAACTTCTTGCCCCGCCGTTGATGAATGCTTTGTGAGATGAACATTTCAAAAGGCGGGAGAGAGCGCCCACTGGCGCTTTATCAGTTGCAGCCGCAACCGCAGCCGTCGTTACCGCAGCCACAGCCGTTGTTGCCGTTGTTACCGCAGCAGCACATCAGCACGAGAATGAGAATGATGATACCGCAGCAGCTGTTGTTACCAAAGAAATTCATAACCTGACCTCCTTTCGCTTACATTACATACTATTGCAAGCGAAAGAAAAGGTGCAAAATTTATACGTTGAAGCGGAAGAGCACCACGTCGCCGTCCTTCATGACGTATTCCTTGCCCTCGCTGCGGACAAGCCCTTTTTCCTTGGCGGCGGTCATGCTGCCGCAGGCAACCAGATCGTCAAACGCGATGACCTCGGCGCGGATAAAGCCGCGTTCAAAGTCGGAGTGAATCTTGCCGGCAGCCTGTGGCGCCTTGGTGCCGTCCTTGATTGTCCATGCCCTGACCTCCTGCTTTCCGGCAGTGAGGTAGCTGATCAAGCCGAGTAGCGCGTAGCATTCCTTAATCAGTCTGTCAAGACCGCTTTCCTCCAAGCCCATATCGGCGAGGAACATCGCTTTTTCCTCCGCGTCCATCTCGACGATTTCTTCCTCAATCTGCGCGCAGATGGGCAGTACGCCTGCGTGCTCCTCAGCGGCAATTTGCTGAACCGCCTGAAAGCCGGCATTCTGCTCAATGCCGCCGGAGAAGTCCTCGTCGCTCATGTTGGCGGCGTAAATCACCGGCTTGCTGGTCAGCAGCGCCACCTCGCTGAGCAGCGCCTTTTCTTCGTCGTCGCACTCTACGCTTCTGGCAGGCTTTCCCTGTTCAAGCGCGTCGAGCACGCGCTGATAGAAGTCAATATCTCTCTGATACTTCTTGTCGCCCTTGAGCATCTTTTTTGTCTTGTCAATGCGTCTCTCCATCATTTCCACGTCGGAGAGAATCAGCTCCAGGTTAATCGTCTCAATATCGCGCTTCGGGTCAATGCTGCCCTCAACGTGAATGATATCGTCGTTCTCAAAGCAGCGCACCACATGCACAATCGCGTCACATTCGCGAATATTGGAAAGGAACTTGTTGCCCAGACCTTCGCCCTTGGAAGCGCCCTTCACCAGACCGGCAATATCGACAAATTCAATGGAAGCCGGCGTATATTTATCGGGGTCGTACATCTCCGCAAGCACGTCCAGGCGCTTGTCCGGCACAGCGACCACGCCGATATTCGGCTCAATGGTGCAGAACGGGTAGTTGGCGCTCTGCGCACCTGCGTTGGTAATAGCGTTAAACAGGGTACTCTTTCCGACATTCGGGAGTCCCACGATACCTAATTTCATTTTTTCAAATCTCCTTTTTGGTTATGGAAAGTGTTTTTCCTTCCAGTTGATGTTGAAACCATTGATCAACGGTCATAATAGTGGATTGTTCCGTATCGTCAGCGTGACGTTCCTCATATCGTTTATTCTCCGGCCATCGTTTCGCTTCTTGAGGAGGATTGAAATATTTTTCAATCCTCTTGCCGTTCGAAACATAACGGGCTGAATAACGACCGTCTTTTCTTTGGCTGAGACCGGTGCCAAGTTCTTTGCCTCTAAGATTTTTGCCCATATGGATACTCCTTTCAATTCATCTGAAAAGAGCCCAATACATTTGTCATTATACCATATGAGTCAACAAATCTCAACATAAATTCAAAAAATTTGAAATTACAACTGTAGTGTATCGGTAAGATATTTCTCAAATTCAATTCTTTTAACCAACTTTCTGTTTCCATTAATACTAATTCCTGATAGAAAGTAGACTTATATTTTGCGAGGATATTTTTCGCAAGACAAGGCGAAGGACGCGGCAAGGCTGGCGCCTTGCAAGGACGACAACGCAGTATTGCGGAAAATAGACCGCAAAGATTGTCTACTTTTTATTAGGTATTAGTATGAAATCTTCGATGCGCTAACGCAGTCAAATAATCATCAGAAAATATGCCTTGACAAAACGAGATAAATCATGTATAATAAACACGGTTAGCAGTCGCTAACCGTGTAATACATAAGCTTTCCCAAAACAGGCATCCGTGTGGTGCCTGCGCTAGGGGAGGGCACGGATATTTCTTGCCG
>CAMVTS010000023.1 GCA_947170465.1 uncultured Clostridia bacterium | reverse complement strand
TTGACAAGTTGATGTTTTTGAGTATATGGTGATTATATTTTAACATACGCGCTAAAATCTGTCAATATATTATATAAAAACGCCTATAAACAAAACCGGCTGCGCCGGGAGCTTCTCCCAACACAGCCGGTTCCGCTTTCAGAAATGAAATTACTTCATGCTGTTCTCGTAGGACTCGATCATTTTCTTAGACGTTTGTCCTGTACGGCTAATATTTTTCAAGAGTGTTTTAATGATTTTGTCGCCTGCGTTCAGCTCGATTTCAAGCCGCATACCGCCTTCTTCGGGATAAACGAGTATCTGCTTGATGAACCTGTCCACAAAGGAGCGGTCAAGCTCGTCCTCGTCAAGACATTCGGCGGCGATGTTTAGAATACCTCGAATTTCCGCAAGCTCCTTGTTGATGTCCTTTCTGCCGCTCAGTTGAGCGGTGATGGCTTCGATTTCCTCTTGACAGCGCTTGATTTCTTCATCACATTCAGCGGTCATACGGATGAATTCACTGTCCGGGAAAAGTCCTTCGATGTTGAGCTTGAGCAGCTTTTGCTTTTTCCTTTGCTCGATGTCGATATCCTTATTGAGGCTTTCAATTCTGTTAGCGCCCTCGTTGGTTTTGAGCAATTCTTCCGACAGGCGCATAATCAAGTCTGACAGTTCCTGAATGTTGCTCTGACTTGATTGGAAAACATCTTGCAGAATAGGGATGATCTCGTGCTCGTATATCGTCATCGATGGGCAGCTGTCCGCGCCGTTTTTGATTTTTCCCGAACAGCGCCATGCTGAATTCGCCGTGCCTTTTTTGCTTACGGTATCTTTTCTGTAGTAGGGCTTGCCGCAGTGAGCGCAAATCAGCTTGCCGGTGAGCAGATTGTTGTGGTTGGTTTTGTTCTGCTTTTGGATAACGTCAAGGCTCCTAAGCTTCAGGACTTCATTTGCGCGTTTCCACAAATCTTCGGAAACTATCTGAGGAACAATTTCTCCGGTTTCGTCCTTGAACACTACCCATTCTTCTTCGGGTAAGAACTTTTGCTTTTTGGTAAACATATCAACAATTTGAACCTTATTGCCGACATAGTAACCCATATATTTTGGATTCTTTATGATGTTTGCCATTGTGGAGTGGACAAGCTTGTTGCCTTTAGTATTGCGAATCCCTTTGCTGTAAAAGTAATTCTCAATATTTTTCATACTGTATTTTCCGGTAGCGTAAAGCTCGAATAATTCTTTGACAATCGGAGCTTGCTTTTCGTCAATCACCAGCCGTTTGTTTTCCTTGCGGTAGCCGAAGATATTGCTGTTGCCCAACACCACGCCGTTCTTGATTGCCTGGTGATGCCCCCAACGGACACGCGAGGAAATTTTCCTCGACTCGTCCTGCGCCATGGAAGCCATGATTGTCAGACGGAATTCAGAGTCCTCGTCAAGCGTATTGATGTTGTCGTTTTGAAAGTAGACCGCTACGCCGTTGGCAAGCAGCTGACGCGTGTACTGAATACTGTCAAGCGTATTACGCGCAAATCTCGACACCTCTTTGGTAACAATCAAATCGAATTTGCCGTCCATAGCGTCGTCAATCATCTCGTTGAATTTCTCACGCTTTTTGGTCGTCACGCCCGAGATACCCTCGTCGATGTAGCCGCCTGCAAACTCCCAGTTTGGCATATCACCAATGTATTCGGTGAAGTATTTCTTCTGATTTTCAAGCGAATTGAGCTGCTCCATAAAATCCGTGCTGACGCGCGCGTAATATGCGACGCGTAACGGCAGGTCTTTGAAGTTAACTCCCTCGCTTTTTATTTGATTTCTGACGGATAAAATATCCATAGTACGACCTCCTTTGTCCAAACACTACCACAGCTTTGCGGTAATGTCCAGATAGAATAGTGATATATTTATTATAATTTGAAACAGCCTCCCGTGCATTAGGAGGCTGTTTCCAGTTCTGTCAGATTTTACCTTTGTATTTCCTGCTCAGTTCTCTGTCAATCAAACGCATGAGTTTTCTGTACTCATCGTCGCTGAATACAGTATTGTGCAATGCATTCGCAAAATGTTCCAGCCATAGCCTGTCGCCGATAGGATTATCGTTACTGATAACTGCTTCCGTAGTCTTTGCTCCCTTCGGATTGGTTTCAGTTTTATTGTTGGCAAAATCTTCTTGATTTATAACTTTCTTTTTCGATGCCATAAGGCATCACAGATTCAAATTATTTTTCCGTTTTCCTCCTTATCCTTGTGTGATGATGGTGTAAATTGTAGTTTTCATTGTCGGTGTCCTTTCTTTTACATACTCATATTGAAGCCTTCGTCCTCGTCATCTTCTTCGTCATAATCGTCTTCCTCGAATACTTCTTGGAGGATTTCTTCACGTTGGCGGTCGATGACCGATGAGTAATCCGCCTCCTGTGTTGTTTCTTCTGCTGTTGATTTTGGAACCGCTCCTGCGATCAAATCGATGCCTTTGCCGATGATCGTACCGAGAGCTTCGCCGTTTTCCTCGGCTTCGATACGCTTGCGGCGCTCGTCAGGGTCGTCGGTATCGTTGTCAACTATGTGCGAGACTGCTCCGGCAAGGCTGCTGATTCCACTCCCAACATTGGAATAGCTGTCAGCGATTCGCTGTGTTTCCACCTTGGATTGAGCGCGTTCTCTGAGATGCTGTTCATAACGCTCACGCGAAGTCTCCCATCCTGTTGGCTGATTTTCACCACCGGGAAACTCTCTTTGGTGCAGTTCACGCTCGATATTTTCTTTGAGATATTTGCTATCGTGGAGCTTATCGTCACAGCATTTCTTGCCGTTTGGACAGTGGAAGGTGATATTTTTACGCGTATCCTTCCACGTCATTTGGTAACCAAGGATCGACATTGAGCGAATAAACTCGCCCTTGCTGCCGCTGTATTCCATCGCCTTGTCGATATCCTCTGCGAGCTTTTGCTTCCAGCTTTCACCTTTTTCTCTTGCGCGGTACTCTCCGGACGACATTCCACGACTGCCGCCAGCGTACGGTTGGAGAACCGAAAAACCGTGAGCTTGGCAGATTTCGTCGCTGAGCTTGCGCAACTGTTTCAGCGTGGACGGCGACTGACGTAGCTTCTTTCCCAACTCAAATCCAACAGAATTGATGACGAAGTGGCTGTGAATATGCTCCCTGTCGCAGTGAGTTGTGACCAGAACCTCGTGTCCTGACCACGCCCTTTCAGCAAATTCAAGCGCGATTTCATGTGCTTGTTCGGGAGTAATTTTCTCTTTTGGGGAGAAGGATTGCGCGTAGTGGTAGAAGAAGAATCCGTTGTCTTTGCCGTAAATTTTCTTCGTTGCCATGAATTCCCGGAAAGCATTTGTACCGTCGCAGTTGATTCCGCTTACTAATTTGCACTTGGATTTGCTGTCGTAGGTTTTGTATTCCTGCATACAGTAGTTGATAACCGCTCGCAAGGCGAATCTGTTTTGCCGATATTCGGGAATATACATGACGGTTGCCATGCTCAATCATCTCCCGTCAAGCTGAGAATCGCGTCATAGATTTTTCGCTGACCTTCGATAACAGAATTGAAGTTGCCGAAAAAGAACCGCTTGGAATTTACCTTCCGCGCGATTTGGTTGATGTTGTTGCCGATACGTTTCAACTCCATAAGCACCTTTGACAAGTCCGTTACCTTGATTTCCGTGTTGCGTGAACACGCAATCAGATAGTCCGTCAAGGTCATCTGCGCCTGCGTTGCTTTGACTGTAATCTCTTTCTTTTCTGCCGGTGTTAACCGAATTGATAGTGTTTGATTTCGTTTTCTATTTGCCGTAATTGTTACCTCCGTGGTTGATATAAAAGTGGGTTCCGGGCTTCTGCCCGGCTTTTTGCGTTTGGCGGACAGCCGGACGCTCTGCTTGCCTCAGCTGAAGCTGAGTAAGAGCGTGGTTGTGTAACACGCCCTCACGCAACAACAGGGACGACAGGAACGGCAGGGACGGCAGTTTTGACACCGTTAATTTTGCCGTCATTAACGTCACTGCCGTCACTCCCAGGATCATAACGGATATTGAGGAAACGCTTTCCGTTGCTTCTTCCCGAGACGAAACAGACGCCGCTGTCCTCCAGTTCGTAGCGGTATTTGTTCATCAGCTTTTTGAGCACGCTCGGCGTGATACTCTTACCGCAGAAAGAAGAAAAATCTTCAGCGAAGTCTGTGTTCGAACCCACAAAGAAATTTGTCTGCTTCATAAAATCAACCAGCCGATTGATTTCGTCCGGCAACAGCATTTCGGGATTTTCAATGCTGTCAGACAGCATTTCCCAAGTGTGCGTGTCGGCAGAGAAAGTCAGCTCCAACTCACGGCTCTATATCTCTGCCAGTACAGGTCAGCGTTGCGTTCTTCTGATTGCGGCTGCTCCTGTCAAGAATCAGCGCAGTATCAATCGCGCCGCTGATACCTGTCGTGCCCGAGATTTTATTCAGCGGGTCACTGTCGCCTTGTTTTCTCAAATGGTGCACAAGCAGTATCGTGATTTGCAGC
The DNA here is from genome assembly GCA_947170465.1 of uncultured Clostridia bacterium. Classification (GTDB taxonomy): domain Bacteria; phylum Bacillota; class Clostridia; order Oscillospirales; family Acutalibacteraceae; genus Ruminococcoides. The sequence continues at coordinate 29,227 of CAMVTS010000023.1, read as the reverse complement.
TTGTTAGCTAACGCTTTCAGTCTTTCGATTTCCTGATAATCGTTGGAGTAGCTTGTGTCCTTTTCTGCGTTACGAATCAATTGGAAGGTGTCTATCGTAACAAGCACCGTATCAGGATGCTCGGTTACGAAATTTTTGATTTGCTTTTCTAATCCCTCCGTCAGAGAACAAGAAGAGATTGCGAAGTAGGCGTTGCTTGGAGCTTCGTCTGTCACATCAAACAACCTGCTTTGCACACGGTTCCATTTATCCTCCAAGCAGAGGTAGAGTGTTGTGCCTTTGGTGGTTTTGAAATCCCACACATTCTCTCCTTTGGCAATGCGGATTGTCCAATCCAACATCATCCAAGATTTACCGACCTTCGGAGCACCGCTTATCATAGCGACGCCCTGAGGCAAAAGACCTTCAATACAATAACGGACAGGTTCTAATCTCATATCCATTAAAGTTTCGCCGTCGATGACGGCAAGTTTGTTTTTTACCATTCTTGTAAAAATTCCTTTCAAAAATTTGGCATCCTATCCGGCTACAGTTCCTGTGCGTGGCTTTTCGCACGTTGTCATCCTTCGCCGCTTATAGCCCGTTTCTCGCTCGCTCTTTCGAGGTCATGGCGCGGTACTAAGTGTTCGCTCGCTTCCGGTCGTCGCATAACTACGGTTCCGGATGTATCTCTCGCTCGGATAGGATTATTCAGTTGTAGTGCCTTTAGCTATTGGCATTTAACGATCGTTATGCTATAATTTTAACGGATTTTTACGGGAAAATATATCAGAGATGAAACTTGCGGATTTTGCAAAGTTCCATCTCTGACAGTCAGATGGGAAGCGGTTATTTTGTTAAAGAAAAAGGGATTTTGCCTTGTTCCTACCGGAAAACAAAAATTTAATTTATTCTACTGTGACGGAGAGAATTTCAAGAAACTATATTCAAATAGTTATGCCGAGGAATTGATTTCGCTTACCAGTACAGACAGCGACGCGATGCGGATTGCACTGAGTTATGTTAACCAGGAGCCTTTGGTTGAAAAGCGGTACTCACGCACAAGAGCAGAACGGATTTTCACACAGAACCGGCAAGTCGCAACAATCATTCGGTCAATTAATACAATTCTCGGTCTGTTGCTTAACGCGGAACTCTCTAAAATAGAAAAGCCCTCTCCCGATGACAGAAGAGGGTACGAAGAAGCGGTTGCCTTGCAGAGAAAGATATATCATGATTTCGGTGTAGCTTTTCAAAATGCTACGGTGCTGACAAATATTTACGCGGAGTTGCCGTGTTCGCTTGAAGAAAAGCCGAAACGCATCTTGGAGATTGATGAACAGCTTTTAGACAACACTTTTCAAGAAACCTACTATATCAACAAGAAACAACAGACAGAGGATAATTTGAGTTTGACAAAATGTTATATTTTTGATTCCGCGGCGAATTACCTCAACTTCCTTCTGCTGAATTTGATTCAGTTGAATCCAAATATCTGTCTGTGCCAGAACTGCGGCGAACTGTTCGTTGCCAAGACGAAAAAGAAAACCCTCTACTGCGACAGGATCCAGCAAGACGATGGAAAGAGATGCAGTGAGATCGGCCCGAAGAATCGCGCAGAGCTGCAATCGACGCTATTTGGTTTTGAAGATTACGACAAGGCGGTTGAGCGGAATTATCAACGAGCCAAACGGACGGAAGAATACTACGTCAAGGATATTAAGCTTGAATGGGATGATTATTATAATTGGTTGGATAGGGTTCAACATGCAAAGAAGCAATGGTTGAATGAAGAGATTTCCGACGAGGATTTCCTGAATATTGTCCACGAACTCGACTAAAAAAAGTACCTCCCGACGTTTTGTCAGGAGGTGCTTTTTTGCACTCACAAACCGCGATAAATCGCCTGTGTGGGCTTTGTTCGGAAAGGTCGGGCATGTTGCCAGATTTTTCTTTTCGTGCGACACAGGGCGAATTCGGGTGCGTTAGATTTTGCAACTTATGGTTGGTAAAATCGTTTTTACTTTCTTCTCTTACCAAAATAATATAAAATCATCTGCTTATAGAATTAAAAATTCAAAAATCTGTATTGCAAAATGCGCATAATCGTGTATAATAAGTTTATAGGAAAGTATCTGCTTCAAAGATTAACTATATTAAAATTTGTAGAGGTTTTTCTATGCATGATATAAATACTGCAAAAAAGATTTTTGAACGTTACGGCGGGATGATGAAGACATCCGAGCTGTCCTGTGAAAAGATATATTACGCCGATATTGCCTACCTTATTAATGAGGGCGTGATTGAAAAGATCCGCACCGGATATTATCAGTGGATAAACCCGGAGAATCAAAGCGAGGCATTAACCGTCGTCAGGCTGTTTCCCGACGGTATTCTTTGCATGGACACAGCGCTGCGCCATTACGGTTACAGCGATCGCACACCCGCTGAATGGCATATCGCGGTGGACAAGTTTTCGAACCGCACCCGCTTCAAGATCGATTATCCTTTTGTGAAGCCGTACTTTGTCGCACCCGATATCTTTGATCTCGGTCTGTGCGAGCAGGAGATCGACGGCAACAAGGTCAGGATGTACGACAAGGAGCGTGTCATCTGCGACTGCCTGCGCTATCGCAACAAGATGGATAAAGAGATCTTCAACAAGGCGATACAGGCGTATGTCGGCGACACAGGCAAGAGCATTCCGAAGCTGATGGAATACGCCGTACCGCTGAGGTGTCAAAAGCTGGTGAAAGACTTGATAGGAGTGTGGCTGTAATGACAACTGACAGAGCGGCATCCGTACTGGCAAGGCTGAAGAATAAGGCAAAGGAAAACGGGATCAGCTACCAACAGTGTTTGCAGCTTTTTATGCAGGAGGAATTCCTGCGTAAGCTGTCCGCCTCAAAATACAGAGACAATCTGATCCTTAAGGGCGGACTGTTCATATATACTTTGACGAACTTCGAGAGTCGCGCTACGGTTGATGTTGATTTTATGCTTCGCGGTTTGTCGAACGATATAGAGCGTATGGATGAGATCGTAGCGGAGATTCTTGCGATACCGACAGGTAATGATTTCATCACTTTCAAAGCCTTGCCCACCGAACCGATCGCAGCAAATCGAAAATATCATGGCGTCAGCACGCAGATAACCGGTTATATCAAAAACGTGCGCGTGCCGTTCAGCGTCGATATCGGCGTGGGAGATGTGATCGTTCCCGCTGCAGAGGAACGTAGGATCAAAACGCAGCTTGACGATTTTGATGCACCGGAAATCATGACCTATTCATTGGAAAGCACGATTGCTGAAAAACTGGACGCCATCCTGCAACGCTTTGAACTGACCGGAAGGATGAAGGATTTTTATGATATCTATTATCTGTCGCAGACCTTTGATTTTGACGGTTTGAAGCTCCAGACCGCAATTGCCGAGACGCTCCAAAATCGTGGTACGGATTATAATGCCGACAGCTTCAAGCGTATCACCGAGCTTATAGACGATGTGAACATGCAAATTAGATGGAGGCATTTTCTCAAATCCTTGCACGATCCCGACATTCCTTTCTCCAAGGTGATGGACGGGATAGCAAAGTTCATCGAACCTGTTTGGGATGCTTTTTTGAAAGAAGACGAATTCCAAGAGCAGTGGTCGGCAGATCAAGAGATCTGGAACTGAACATTCAAATTCCTGATTATCGGACCTATATTCTGAGACAATTGTATCAGGGTAAATTCAACTAAAGGGGCAAAACATGAACAAACAACAGTTAGCGTCAAAAATATGGGAATCCGCAAATAAAATGCGGTCCAAGATAGAGGCGAATGAATACAAGGATTATATCCTCGGCTTCATTTTTTACAAATTCCTTTCTGATCAGGAAGAGAAGCTCCTTCGGGCGGACGATTGGACTGATGAGGATCTGGCAGAACTAACCGAAGATGATGAAGAAACTGTCAAGCGTTGCCGTGATAAACTCGGCTATTTCATCCCTTATAAGAGTTTTTTCTCAACATGGCTCAAAGCAAAACGCAATTTTGATGTATCGGATGTAACCGATGCGCTTGCGTCGTTTAACCGTATGATTTCAGATGAATACAGCACGGTTTATGAAAAGATTTTCACGACGCTTGAAACCGGACTGACAAAGCTCGGCGATACCTCCGGTGCACGCACCAAGGCTATCAGCGGACTTTTGCAGCTCATCAAAGATATTCCTATGGACGGTCAAGAGGACTATGATGTACTGGGATTCATCTATGAATATCTTATCAGCAACTTTGCGGCAAACGCCGGTAAAAAGGCGGGAGAATTCTACACACCTCATGAGGTATCCATGCTCATGTCAGAGATTGTAGCGAATCATCTCAAAGGACAGGAACATATAAAAATCTATGATCCTACCAGCGGATCCGGTTCTCTGCTGATCAATATCGGCAAGGTTGTCTCAAAACATATGGGAAACAGCGATGGTATCAAATACTATGCGCAAGAGTTAAAGGAGAACACTTATAACCTGACTCGTATGAATTTGGTCATGCGCGGTATTGAACCGGCTAATATCAGAACCCGCAACGCCGACACGCTTGAGCAGGATTGGCCGCTCGAAGATGACAAGGGCTTTACCCCTCTGCGTGTTGACGCCGTAGTATCTAATCCACCCTACTCTCAGCACTGGGACGCTGCAGAAGAAAAGCGTATGAACCCCCGATTTTCCGGCTATGGTCTTGCGCCGAAGAGCAAGGCGGACTATGCCTTTCTGCTGCACGACCTTTATCATCTTTTGCCCTCAGGTATCATGACGATTGTACTGCCTCACGGTGTCCTGTTCAGAGGCGGCGAGGAGGGCGATATTCGCCGTAATCTGATCGAGAAAAACAAGATAGACGCGATCATCGGGCTGCCGGCAAACATCTTCTTTGGCACCGGAATCCCGACGATCATCATGGTGCTGCGCCAAAAGCGCGAGAACACCGATGTACTTATCATCGACGCATCCAAGCACTTTGAAAAAGTCGGCAAAAATAACAAGCTCCGCGCCTCGGATATCAAGCGCGTTATCGACGTGATCCGCGAGCGTAAAACTTTTCCGAAGTATTCCCGTCGTGTAGAGCGTGATGAGATTCGCGCAAACGACTATAATTTAAATATCCCGCGCTACGTGGATTCTTCCGAGCCGGCTGAGCCGTGGGATATCCTGTCCATTATGACCGGAGGTGTGCCGAATGCTGAACTTGACACTCTGAACGCACAGTGGAAGGCGCTTCCACATCTGCGCGAGGCGTTGTATATCAGCGATGAAACTCCCTACTCCCAGGTCAGAGAGGAAAACGTTGCCGACATCGTTAAATCCAGCGACGATGTGATTACTTTTAACGAGAAATACAAAGCGGCTTTCGAGAGCTTTGAATCCTATCTGAGAGCGGAGCTTATCGACAAGCTCATTGACTATCACGTTACGGCTACCGAGGAAGATATCACCAAGGATATTTTCACGCGATTAAAGCAGATCGATCTGGTTGACCGCTACGATGCGTACCAGATTCTCCACGACGCGTGGGACGGTATCTCCATAGACCTCGAAATGATCCGCACCGAGGGGTTTGATACCACCAAGCGCGTCGATCCTAATATGGTCATAAAAAAGAAGGATAACAAAGAACAAGAGGTGCAGGACGGCTGGCTGGGGCATGTAATCCCCTTCGAGCTGGTTCATAGTACCCTTCTCGCCGATGAGACCACTGCAGTACGCGAAGCAGAGGATCAGGTAGCGACCTATTCCGGTGAGATCGAAGAGATTATCTCCTCACTGTCGGCGGAAGAACAGCAGGGAGACTATCTGAACGATGACAATACCGCTTTTGTTGCAGCAGGTTTGAAAGAGAAAATCAGAGAGATTCAGGACGAGATCGACTCCCCCGAACTGCGCGCACTGAACGGTTACATCCGCCTGCTGGATCAAAAGGCAAAGAAGCCGGAGAAGCTCGATTATATCGCCGCACATGCAGAGGCGGATTGGACTGCAATCGAAGGTGAACCGCCTTATGCAAAGGGCAAGGTTAATAATCGAATCAAGGAGCTGAAAGCTGATTTTACCTTCCCTGCGAATTCATTTGAAGAAAAGATGCTCCGCGCGTTCACCCTTCTCGACCGGATCAAAGAGCAGAAGAAGCTCGCCAAACAGCTGGCGCAGGAATTGCATATGCACACCAAGGAAACGATCGAAGCGCTGACCGACGACGAGGTGCTGATGCTGCTCAGTCAGAAGTGGATCGTGCCGCTTTACACCTCCCTAACGGCGCTGCCAGGAGTGGTCGTCGACAGCTTTATCAAGCAGATCACCTATCTGAACGAGAAGTACGCCACAACCCTCGTCGACCTCGATGAAGATATCCGAGAGACAGAGACCGCCTTCGTCTCCATGCTGGACGTCCTCACCGGCAGCGAATACGATATGCAGGGCATCGCCGAACTGCGCAAGCTGCTGGGTGGTGAGTGATATGGCAGAGAAGAAAAGAAAGCCGGAACTGAGGTTTAAGGTCTTTACTGATGATTGGGAACGGCGGAAGTTGGGAGACTTGATAATAGAGTATAAAGAAACAGTTGAGTCTGACTGTGATTTACCTGTACTAACATCGTCCAAAACTGAGGGTGTTATTTTGCAGGAAGAACATTTTGGCAGAAAGCAGCAACACGATATAACAGGCTACAATATCCTACCAAGAGGTTACTGCACATATAGGAATAGAAGTGATGGAGTTGATTTCACATTTAACATCAATAAATGCTGTGAAAAGGGCATAATAAGCAAATTCTACCCAGTTTTTTACGGAAACAATAATGACATATTTTTTATCTCATTAGTTTTAAATCATAGCGATGAGGTAGTGCATGAAATAGGCTATACTTGTACCGGAACAGGGCAAAAGGTGTTATCGTTTATAGATTTACAGAAAATGAACATTACTTTACCTTCATATGATGAACAAAAGAAGATTGGGAACTATTTTGAACAACTCGACACCCTTATCACCCTTCATCAGCGTAAGTATGAAAAACTGGTTAATGTCAAGAAATCTATGCTTGAAAAAATGTTCCCGCAAAACGGCAGCGCCTATCCTGAGCTGCGGTTTGATGGATTCACGGATTCATGGAAGTATCGTGTGCTTGGAGAATTATTTGAAGAATATTCTGAAAAGAATCACCCAGAACTACCGGCGCTAACAATCATTCAAGGAGGCGGAACGATTCGCAGAGATGAGTCAGATCGCTTTCTGCAATATGATAAAGCGAGTCTTTCTAATTACAAGATGGTAAATGAAGGTGACTTTATCGTTCACTTGCGTTCATTTGAGGGTGGACTTGAAATGGCTACAACCCGAGGTGTAATCAGCCCTGCCTATCATACGTTCCATGGGGAAAACACCGATTCCATGTTCTACTATTCTTATTTCAGATCAGAAAGATTTATATATCAGGATTTAAAACCTCATGTTTATGGTATCAGGGACGGTCGTAGTATAGATATTGACGGAATGAAATCAATACGCATTCCGTGGACAAGCTATGAAGAGCAGTATAAGATAGGTAGATATATCAAACAAATTGATACCCTTATCACCCTTCACAAAGATAAATTAGATAAGCTAAAGTACCTGAAACAATCCATGTTACAGAAGATGTTTGTATAACAGGAGAACCGGAATGATATATGACAGAGAATTAGATTTTGAAGCAGCGTTGATCAAAAAGCTCTATACCGACGGCGGTTGGGAGCCGGAAGTCCTGCGCTATCAAACCGAGGAGGATCTGATCCGAAACTGGGCGAACATCCTCTTTGAAAATAACCGCGATATCGACCGTCTGAACGACGCGCCTTTGACCCGCGGCGAAATGCAGCAGATCCTTGAAGAGATTGCGCGCCTGCGCACACCGCTGAAGCTCAACGGTTTTATCAACGGCAAGAGCGTGATGATAACGCGTGACAATCCCGATGATAAACTTAACTTTGGCAAACCGGTCAGCCTGAAAATCTATGACCGCAGAGAGATCGCCGCCGGTTCATGTCGTTACCAAATCGCAGAACAGCCTGTCTTTACCGCCAAAACCTCCATCCATCGCGACCGCCGCGGCGACTTTATGCTGCTGATCAACGGTATGCCCGTGATCCATGTGGAGCTGAAGAAGTCCGGTGTCAGCGTTCTGAAAGCGACCGAACAAATCAAGCTCTATGCTCACGAAGGTGTGTTCTCCGGCCTGTTCTCTCTAATACAGATATTTGTCGCCATGACGCCTGCCGAAACCCTCTATTTTGCTAATCCCGGTCCCGATGGCGTGTTCAATGATGACTACTTCTTCCAATGGGCAGACTTCAATAATGAGCCTTATACCAAATGGGAAGATATTGTCAAGTGGCTGCTCACGATCCCGATGGCGCATATGCTGATCGGCTTCTATACCGTAGCGGATAACACCGACGGCATTCTGAAAGTCATGCGCAGTTATCAGTACTTTGCGGCGAGCTTGATTTCTAACCGCGTCAAGGAGCGCAATTGGTCTGAACCCGACCAGCGTGGAGGATATATCTGGCACACGACCGGCTCCGGTAAAACGTTGACCAGCTTCAAATCCGCTCAGTTGATTGCAGATTCCGGCAATGCTGATAAGGTAGTGTTCCTCGTTGACAGAATCGAGCTGGGTACTCAGTCACTGACAGAGTACCGAGGCTTTGCCGATGACGCCGACGACATCCAGTCGACAGAGAACACTTCTATTCTGATATCTAAGCTCAAAAGCTCCAATCCCGCCGATACGCTGATCGTGACCTCTATACAGAAGATGAGCCGCGTGAATGAAGATGGCGGGCTGAAAGAGCGCGATATGAAACAGATCAACAAAAAGCGTATTGTCTTTATCGTGGATGAGGCGCATCGTGATGTGTTCGGCGAAATGATGAACAACATCAAAGACGCTTTCCCCTATGCTATGTTCTTCGGCTTCACCGGAACTCCGATAACCGATACAAACGCAAAGAAGATGAGCACCACTGCAGATGTATTTGGGAAAGAACTGCACCGCTATATCATTTCCGACGGTATCCGTGATGAAAACGTCTTGGGCTTCGACCCGACAATGGTAATGACCTTCAAAGACAAAGACCTGAGAAAAGCTGTAGCGCTTGAGAAGGCAAAAGCATCCGGCGAAGAAGAAGCAATCAAGGATCCCGCAAAGAGGAAGATATACTACAAGTACATGGATCCCACTCAAGTTCCTGCGGCAGGCTATATAACAGAAGATGGTTCGTATGTAAAGGGAATCGAGGATTATATTCCGAGGGCTCAGTATGAACAGGACAAGCATCGCCGCGCTGTGGTAGAGGATATTTGCGATAACTGGGTGACGCTTAGCAGAGGTAGAAAATTCCATGCAATTCTGGCTACCTCCAGTATTCCCGAAGCAATTGAATATTATGAACTGTTCAAAGGAATGGCGCCTCATCTCAAAGTCACTACCCTCTATGACCAAAATATTGACAGCGAAGGCAAAGCAGCTTATAAAGAAGACGCTACGATCGACGCGCTGCAGCGATACAGAGACAATTTCGGCGTAGAATTCTCACTGGCAAATTATAAGCTGTATAAAAAGGATGTTTCCAACCGCCTGGCTCACAAAGACCCCTATTTGCATATTGAGTATGATCCATCAAAGCAGTTGGATCTGCTCATCGTTGTGGATCAGATGCTCACCGGTTTTGACTCCAAGTGGATCAACACCCTTTACTTGGACAAGGTGCTGGATCACGAAAGATTGATACAGGCCTTCTCGCGCACCAACCGACTGTTTAACCGCTACGACAAGCCTTTCGGCATCATCCGCTATTATCGCTATCCGCACACGATGGAGAGAAATATCAACGAGGCGTTTGATGAGTATTCCGGCGAGAGACCTCTCGGACTGTTCGTGGAAAAGCTCGAAAAGAATCTTGCAAAGCTCAACGAAATTTTTGCCGAGCTGGCAGATCTGTTTCTCACTGCAGGTATACCGGACTTTAGCTCTCTGCCTGAAGAAAAAGCGGAAAAGGGTAAATTTGCAAAGCTCTTTCGTGAGTTTAATGCTCATCTCGAAGCAGCGATTATCCAGGACTTCAAGTGGGATAAAAAAGAGTACACCTTTGAGCACGAGGATGGGAATAAGACTAAAATAACGGTAAGCTTTACGCAAACGCAGTATTTGATTCTCGCTACGAGGTACAAGGAACTGTTCTCTTCCCATACAGGAACCGGAGACGACGATGTGCCGTATGATGTTGACACCCATTTGACTGAGATCAACACCGGAGCAATCGACAAGGATTATCTGCAAACTCGCTTCAAGAAATTCCTCAAGGCATTGCAGGAGGGCGAGGAGACTTCCGGTGTGCTTGATGAGTTGCACAGATCGTTCGCTGTTCTCGGTAAGGAAGAACAGAAATACGCAGACATGATTCTGGTAGATATCCAAAGTGGCAACCTGACGATTGAAGAAGGTAAGAGCCTCTCGGATTACATTGTGGAGTATATGTCAAAAACACAAAACGACAGAATCCATCGTTTTGCACAGGCACTCGGAATGGATGAAGCTGCACTGCGTGCGTTTATGGAACAGCGCGTTACTCCCGAGAGCATCAACGAGTATGGTGCCTTTGATAAGCTGATGGATACCGTCGACAGAAAAACCGCTCGGACCTATTTTGAACAAGTCGAAGGAGCAAAGGTCAAACTGAATCGTGTCGCTAACAAAATCAGTGCTATACTAAGAAAGTTCATCCTCGAAGGCGGATTTGATATTTGATTCCTTTCGGATTGTTGTAAAAACGGCATTGCAAATGATCAAGTTGCACTTTTTATGCAGTGAGTTATTCTCGCTATAAAACGTTGGATATGCAAGTCTTTACATGCACATCTGATATTTATTGGACAAAACCAGTTTCTGAAATTGCAAAACAACTATTTATCAAATATGGACTGACACCAAACGAGATAGTTTTTATCGAACCAAAATTCGAGCCAATGGAGTGATTTACGCATTGAAAGCAAAGATTGATGATTACTTTAACAATGGAATTTTTGAAATGGCACGAATCGGAGAGAACATTGTGCAACGCTGCGTTCTTTCAGAAAAAGACCGAAAGAAATTGATAGAGCAGATTACTGCTGAGGAGCCAAAAATCAAATCAGAGATAAATGATTTGATTAAAACAATCTGCAAAAATGTTCTGAAATGTGATCCTCTGCAATTACTCAACTTTTCTCAGATGATGTTTCAATCATCTATTCTGGGAACAACTTCAGAGTTCCAACTTATGGGGTTGGACAGTATGGCTGTTGCAAGAGCTACGGAATATATTCAAAGCATTTATATCGCAAATGAAAGATGCCAGCCTGAGGTTTTCGATGATCCAAGTGAATTGTTTTTTCAAATCAGCGGTGATATTGAAAAGCTGTATCAATTGGTTACTATTTATTACTTCACGGTTGGAGAGAAGTATAAAGAAAGCCATTCTGTTGATGACAAGTTGCTGAGTGAGATAATAGAAGCTCAGATGGCGTTTTCTATCAGGGGACAAAGATATCAAGTCTTTGAACACGACTATTATAGAGGTCTGCTTGAACCGCATAATGACATTTTTGAAAAACTATTTAATACATCGGCTGCTGAAATCATTGATGGAATTGATAAACTCCAATATGCATTATCACAAGGTCGCATGGATCCTATGAACAGTTTAATTGATATGTTTGAGAAATTAGGAAACTCGGACGAAGATGATGCTTTACGGATTTTAGAATCACAAAAAGAAAAAGGACAGGCGCTTTTCTCTCAATCATTTGGTGTTGAATTGAATAATGTTTGTAAGGTAACAGGATGGAAGAAAGACTTTGTTGAAGCTCTTTCCTTTGGGTTTGGGGATTGTCCGGAATTCTTCAATGATGAGGAATACTCCGGGTGGCCTGTTGTTGATTTACCTATTCAGAAGAGACCATTCATTGAGGTTGACGGAAGCTATTATTGCTTCGATTACTATTCTTTTTCTGACAACTTTTACAGAGCAATTCAGAAAGCTGTTTCACGTTTAGACAGCGGATATAATTGGAGTACTGTGCAACAACAAGCGAGCGAATCTATGACAGCGGGGATATTTAAAAGTTTGCTTCCCGCTTGTTCCGTATATCAAAACAATTATTACCCCATAAACAAGTCACTGAAACAGATGTATGAAAACGATTTGATAATTCAATACTATGACGTCATTATTATAGTAGAAATAAAAGCCGGTTCTTTCGTGTTTACCTCTCCTTTGACGGATTTTGAACAGCACATCAAGTCATATAAGAGTTTGATTGAGAATCCGGAAAACCAATGTCAACGAACATATAACTATTTAGTGTCTAATCCAATCGCTCAATTTTATAATGAAGACAAAAGCGAAAAAACAAGTATTGATATGTCAAAGATTGAAGATGTTTTTATGATGTCTGTCACTATCGATAATATTAATACTTTTGCTGCAAGAGCTGAAAAACTTAGTTTTATCAACTCTCAGTGCAACGCAATTAGTGTAGCAATTGATGACCTGATGATATATCAAGACTACTTTGAATCACCTTTAGTTTTCTTGCATTATCTAAAAAACCGCAGAGATGCCACAGCAATTAAACATCTTATCCCAACAGATGAATTAGATCATTTGGGAATGTATATCCACCATAATTGCTATGCTGTTTATTTTGAGGATAAAAAAACAAACAGATTAAATCCAGTGGGCTATAGGGAGGATTTAGATACCTATTATAATCAAAAATACCATAAACAGCTAAAACCAACAAAGCCTATTCAAAACATTCCGGTTCTTTTCCAAAAAATGATTTCCTGCTTGGATAAATCAGAGTCAGGTAATAGGATTAGGGTATCGAACTATTTACTCGACTTCTCGACAGAAGGTAAAAATGTTTTTGCAAGTCAAGTTGAAGGAGTGTTTGAACATCAAAAGAAAACAAAAAGAGCTACAGCAGTTGGTGCCGCGGGAAGAGACAAGTACGATTTAAGGTATTCTTGTTTTGTTTCTCAGCCGGGAGTTAAAATGATCTCTGAATCAGAGCAACAAGATTATGTTTGGTCCAATATGCTGTGGAACGACGAAGAAAACCGCGTTAAGATCAACCTGAACCTTGATTCCGACATGGATGTAAAAAGCGTCAATGCAATATTTTATAACCGCAATGATATTCCTGATGCCAAAAAAGACGATTTGTATGCTCAAGGAAAACAGCGAGCGCAAGACAGATTTAATCGATATGTTGCGGAACATGGACATAAAATTGGTCGCAATGAGTTATGTCCCTGTGGCAGCGGAAAGAAATACAAAAAATGCTGCGGATATTACAATTAAGTCCCAATTAATTGAAAAAAGAATCAATTGATAAGTGGCGAGGTAGTTATAAATGATAAAAGTTGCAAGCACATCAAGATACTTGTTGAAAGAGTGTCGATAGCATAACCACATTTTTTGTCTAAATCAGTTCAGCCGCGTCACCCCAAAAGTTGACGCGGCTGTTTTTTCTATACCGCCAACGCGTATTGATATGTAATCTTCTCAACCTGTCCCCTCTCACACCACGAACTCCGCATAAAATCTGTTTGTCGCATGTGGCACATAAGGAAGATACTTTCATTTCTCGGTCGAACTATGCTAGATTCCTCGCTGCACAATTTTTCAGCTTTCCTTATGCGCTTTCTTTCTGTTCAATTCGATAATAGCATGAATGTTGTCAATTATAAAGTGCTGGGCATTAAGATTATACGAAATAGCTTCATACGTGCTTCCCTGTTGATTCACACGTTGCTCTGAGATAATACCGACACTCCTGCCGTTATCTGTCACGCGCTTTTTGGATTTGTTATTGATAATAACATTTGTCAGCATTCCGATTTCAGTCAGCCATTCCGTGATAACGCCGTTTTTCAGCGTAGAGCATTGCAACGGATTCACCAATTCATTGAGACGTTTGGTGATTTCCGATACCGTCAAAGGCGTTTGTGAATACGCAAACTTTTCAAGCTGCTGTGCTGATAAGGAAAATTCTGATTTTTGTATTTCAAAAGAGCCTGTTGTGGTGATTTGCTTTAAAATTCCTGTTACATAATACAGACACCTTGATATTCTCACATTATTGATAACATCATTCTCCGCAACTTCTTCGTCCGTCAGCGGATTCACGCCATTGGCGAGCTTTTCCAGATACATCTGCGCTCTGGCGATGATTTCTATTTCGGTCATAGCGATTTCCTCCTTGTTTAATAGCAATTCTCAATTTCCTCTAAACCAATCCTCCTATAGCCCTTTCAATTCATCCATCATGGCACGGCGGTTTTTATAGCGTATTCGCCAATCCGACGCGATTTGTCTTGAAAGCTCCTTGCCGCCATCTATTTTTCTCATTCGCTTTAGCAGCCTTGCCCATTCCTGATAAGCCTTTCTGCCGCTTGCCTGCACGGCTGCATGATTCAGATAATCGCTGTATTTCCGGAGGATCTCCGCCGAATATTTTGGCAAAAGCACATCCTCATAGCCTAATACGGAATACAGATCCTTATCCTTCAACAGCTCCCATAACCTATCATATAGCTTTTCTTCGCACAGCAACTGTTCCTGATCGTAACCTCTAAAGCAAGGGAATACTTTTTCCCGTTCCCGAATCCACTCTTGCTCGGTGTACTGCGATTTCAGTTCATTGTAATACTCATGGCTCTTGGATTTGCAAACCAAATCCCACAGCGTTTCCAGTGTCTTTTCCAAATTTCCGGTTTTTCGGTACAACCGGAGCAATTCTTCACGGTAGCCCGTCACCGAACCGGGATATCCTAAGTTGGAATCAATTAAGTCCTCATAAATGACGATTGCCTTCTGCCATTCTTCATGTTGAATGAATCGACGTGCCAGCCATTCGCGCATTTTGAAATCATCCCAATGCTCACGGCAAAATGTTTCGACTTCCTCAAAGGGTGTTTCCGTATCGTTCAGATAATTTGACATACGACGCAATGCAACGCTTCTTTGATAAGAATCCGGCTCACTGGTTTGAATAGCTATGTCAATAAAGTCAATCACGCGACCGCGATAACGCTCCTCCCGGAATTGCCGGGTGATAAGCGCTTCCAGATAATCGTCAAGAAAATCATTATCGTTCAATTCATATTCCAAAAGCGCTTGCTCAAACAGCCAATCCTTATCCTGCGGCGGCATCTTTTCCGCTATCTCGGCCCAAAACGATGAATAGTCGTCCATGATCATCGTCATTTCGCCGTCATCGTCACTGTCGATATCAGCCACCTCTTGACAAATATACAGCGACAACTGAAATGCGTCACGGTACTGTCCGTTGTCTATCATAATACGGATATCATCATTGAACGCCTCCATATCCTCATAGAAGTCTGACGCTTCCTCGTAATGAATAAATCCCCACTTATCCTCATGCTCATAAATCGTGGAATCGATCAGCTTTTTATAGTGTTCCAAAGAGACTTTGGGCTTATCGGTCAATAAGAGAAAACGCTGTTTCAGCTTTTCATCATTTTCTAAAATGTCAGCAAGAAAGCTTCTGACCGCCGCTTCATCCGCTGCATTAACAATATCGGCAATACTTTCATTAAAGGAAGACTTTTCGATTATATCCATATCTTCCAGCTCATACAAAACCGCCGCCATATGCTTGCAATAATTCCCGTCCTCGGCATACGGACAATCACAATCCATGTCATACACTTCATCGTGATCGAGAAATATCTCGACCTCATACAGTTCCGTTCCGCTGACAGTAGCGGAGATCACATCGTCATCCCTGCTGATATCCTCAACCGCTCCTTCAAGATAGTAACCGTATCCCCTGTCGAGAATCGTTTTTCTGAAAAGGTTTTTCCAATTCTTTTTCAGCATTTATCATCACCCCTTAAAAACAAAAGCCGCGCCTGTATTACAAGGCGCAGCTATCCTAATTCAGACGTTCTTTTGCTATTGCCAACCGATGCTTTGAAAGGGCTATCATGTTCTCACTAAGCAACTTTAATCCCCTCTTTCAAGACATTCTGATAAAACGGCAATACATCCAGATACATATTGAAAGTTTCTATATCTTTTATCGTGGAGGAAATCACTAAATCATATTGAAGTCCGAGCTCTGACTCTGCTTTGATAATTGGCTTTTTATATCTCCATAAATCCTCGGGAGCGATCCCCTTGACCAAAATCATCATATCTATATCCGAGTCGGGCGTATAATCGCCGCGCGCATAGGAACCGTAGAGAATAACGGAATCAAGATGATCTCCGAAGGTCTCTCTCGCTGTTTTAGCTATTTCGGATAGAATTATCTGCAATTCACTTTTTGAGCACATAGGAACACTCCTTTCTCTTTGATAGTTTGATTATAGCATACGCAAATCCACTTGTCTATCTTTCTTTTTGAGTTTATACCGCCAACGCGTATTGATATGTAATCCTCTCAACCTGTCCCCTCTCACACCACGAACTCCGCATAAAACCTGTTTGTCGTACGTGCCACACTACGTTGAAAAACGTGTAATCTTAAAGATAATGCACGAATCTCCTGTAATATTTGTACTCTTTATCCTTAATATGGAGACCATTTATTGTTTTATTATAATCATATTCAAAGGAATGATTAACCATAGGCTGATTAATCTCAGAACACAGGTACAAATACAGTATCATTATAGACAGCGCAACGATTTTCTGTTATGATAATAACAGATTTAACGTGCGGAGGGAACGCGGTGCATTATGTGAAAGCGAAGGGAATCTTATCTTCTCAAAACGGAATGAATTTATATCGGGGCTGCTCGCACGGATGTATATACTGCGATTCAAGAAGCAGCTGTTATCGGATGGAACATGCTTTTGAAGACATCGAGGTCAAAGAAAACGCGCTTGCATTGCTGGAAGACGCGCTGCGACGTAAGAGGAAACGCTGTATGATTGGAACAGGTTCCATGAGCGACCCGTATATGCCGTTGGAGCTACGTTTGGAATATACACGAAAAGCGTTGTTGATTATTGAGAAATACGGTTATGGCATCGCACTGCAAACAAAATCCGACCGTGTGCTCAGAGATTTGGAAATCCTTAAACGTATCAACGAAAAGACCAAAGCCGTTGTTCAGATGACGCTTACAACAGCAGATGAAAACTTGTGCAAAATTATCGAACCGAACGTCTGCTCTACAAAAGAGAGGTTTGCGACTCTGAAAGTCTTGCGCGATAACGGTATTCCCACCGTTGTGTGGCTGTGTCCAATCTTGCCCTATATCAACGATACCAGCGAGAACATCGAAGCGATTCTTCAGATGTGTATTGACGCTCAGGTGCGCGGCGTGATATGCTTTGGAATGGGGCTAACGCTTCGCGACGGCAGCCGTGAGTATTTTTATCGTCAGCTTGACAGGCGTTTTCCGGGATTGAAGGAACGTTATATCAGGGAATACGGTGACCGCTACGAGGTGCCGAGTCCTCACAGTGATGAGCTGATGAGACTGTTTCATCACACCTGCGAGCAAAACGGAATCATGCACAATAATGACGAGATCTTCGCCTATCTGCACCGCTTTGAAGAAAAGGAGCCGTTTGGACAGCTCAGTTTATGGGAGCTTTAACGAAACGAATAACAATCAAAATTCACACTTATATCATATACCAGAAAAGCTCAGGGGACAGATTATTAGAACTGTCCACTGAGCTTTTTGTGTATGTTAATAATTGCTTATTAATGCGGTTATTCGTGCTTATACTGCAGGTTCGTATGTATAAATCACTCTTTCCGCTTGATTAAAACAAGTCTGATTATCCCTTTTGATTTCTGCTTATTGTACTTGTCATATCAGATTCATGATCCTTCACGTACTCTCTGATTACACGCATAAATGCTTCTCCGTATTTTTCAAGCTTATTGGTTCCTACGCCGCTGACGGACAAAAATGCTTCATCTGTTGTCGGCATACCCCTGCACATATCGGCAAGCGTTGCGTCGGAAAAAATGACAAACGCCGGTACGCCTTTCTTTTTTGCGTAATACAGCCTGACAACCTTTAACGCTTCAAACAGTTCGGCGTTTTCGGTTTTTATTGTCCTATCCACTGTTTTTGATTTCAATTGTCTTGCCTTGCGGATTTTGACGCCGGCGTTTCCGCGCAGCACAGGATAACTCATTTCTGTTACCCGCAAAATCGGTTTGCCTGCTCCGACGGATATAATATACTCCTGTTCCTCGAGTTTTTCGATGATGTATTTAATTTCGAACGCCTTTACATCATGCATAATACCAAAGGTCGATTGACGGTCGAGCCTTGCTTTTTGTATGCGCTCCGAAGGCACACCGCGCAACACATCGGTAAGCATCTTAACGCCGTAGTTTTGACCTGTGCGGATAATGCAGGAGAGTATCTTTTGTGCTTCCATCGTGACATCAACGGTTTCAAATTCCGTCAGACAATTTGAGCATTTTCCGCAGGATTCCTTGTGCTCATCTCCAAAGTATTTTAACATATATCCGCGCAGGCAATCGCTTGTGGTACAGTAAAACACCATTTGTTTGAGCCGTTCTTCCTCTCTCTTTTTAAAGAACTCCCTCTGCTCCGGAGACAGGCTCTCGTTTTCCTCCGTATTTTCAATAAAATAGCGACAGGTGCTGACATCCGCCTTGCTGTAAAGTAAAATGCAATCCGCGTCCTCTCCGTCGCGGCCTGCACGTCCTGCCTCCTGATAATAGCTCTCGATATTTTTCGGCATATTGTAATGAATCACAAAACGCACATCGGATTTGTCTATTCCCATTCCGAATGCATTTGTCGCCACCATAACGCTCTTTCGGTCATACACAAAGTCGTCTTGATTTTTGGCTCTTTCTGAATCGACCAAGCCGGCGTGGTATCGCGTTGCCTGAACACCCTTTTGGTTGAGCATATCACAAACTTCTTCTACCTTTTTTCGTGTGGAACAATACACAATTCCTGATTGATTGTTTCTCTCCCGAATGAGTTTCAGCAGCGTTTCGGATTTGTTTTTCGGTTTCATTACCGAGAAAAACAGGTTAGGACGGTCGAAGCCCGTTGTGACAACAGCCGGATTATTCAGCTGTAACAAGCGTATAATATCGCTCTTGACCTCATGGGTTGCGGTTGCCGTAAATGCGCCGATAACCGGGCGGTAATTTAACTTTGAAATGAATTTGTTAATGTTCAAATAGCTCGGGCGAAAGTCCTGTCCCCACTGCGAAACGCAGTGCGCTTCATCGACTGCAATCAACGATACATCGGCGTTAAGCGCAAAGCGCAAAAACGAATTGGACTCCAGCCTTTCGGGTGCGACGTAAATAATTTTGTATTGCTCATTCGCGGCGTTGGCTAGCGCCTTGTGATACTGCGCATCCGTCAGGGAACGGTTCAAATACGCCGCGCTTACTCCCTGCTGAACCAATGCGTTAACCTGATCCTTCATCAAAGAAATCAGCGGTGAAATGACAAGCGTAATTCCACTCATCATAATTGCAGGGATTTGGTAACATATTGATTTGCCGGCTCCTGTCGGCATTATTCCGAGAACATCTTGTTTTGCAAGTAAAGCGTCCACTGCCTTTTCCTGTCCGTCACGGAAAGAGGTGTAGCCGAAGAACTGTTTTAGAATAGCATATTTATCAACTGTCATTCAATCACCGTCTTACTTTGTAAACATATAGAGGTACTTATGTTTTTGATGATAGAGCAACTCCTTCGCTCTGGTAATAATTTCACCGGAATAGTATTCGCTGACTTCATAAAAAGCCTGCTCAATATCCTGATTCGCAAAAAACAATTTCAAGTGATTGCCGTATAATTCCTGCGCAGCGTCAAGTTGTATGTCAAAATCACGGTCAAAGGGTTTTGCGTGGATTTTGTTTATCAGTTGATAGATGTCCTCTCCCATTGGATAATCTTCGGTCGTATCGGCGAGCAGTGACAATCCGAAATCAAAATACGGGCAAAAACGGTACTCTCCGGTGTCATCATTGAGAATAAAGGCAATATTATTTGTGTGCCTGTCCTCGTTGAGAAAGAACGCGTCAAGCTCCAGCATGATTGTGAGATATTCGCCGACGTTTTCGAGCTTTGTTACTTTTTCAATAAACTCTACAGTGTGCTGAATTTTATCTTTCACCTCTGTGTATTTTGTCAACTCTTTGGCAAAAGAATTTGCAAGCCACTGTTTTGAAAGGTGTTCGAGCGTGACAATACTCTCGTTTTTATTCCGGAAGTTTTTAGAATAACAGCCGTTCATTTCTCTGTTGTCAAATGTAATTCTCACCGGGGAATACGCAACGAAATTTTCTATATTGGACTTCTTCAGCAGCTTTGAAATCACGACCTCGCACAAACCCTCATAGCCCATGTGGTCAGCCTTGTACCAATTGTTCCTCACAAGCCATTTAAGCTGATTGCCCTTTGATGAGATGGCTTTGGTATCTATCAGCGAAGCTGTATTTAAATCAATCGTTTTCAAAATGCCAACCTCCTTTTTCTCGTGAAATTGATATACTGGTTATCCTCGGCGGTTCTGCCCCTGTTCAGTTCCAGAATCTGCAAGGGGTCATAGCTGTCCACGCCGATTCGCTGTAAAATTGTCTTTTTCAAAGCGCGTGAATTTGGGAAACAGCGCTCTTCTAAAAAGCTCTCGAAATCCTCCCATGTCGGGTTTTCGTTCACGCCGAACGCTCTTTTCATGATGTCATTTGTGCGGTTTATGATTTTGATTTGTTTGTGCTCAAAATCAACATATATCTCCGTACAGACCTTTTGCCTGAACATAAAATCCAACCGCAGTACATAATCACCGTCAAGCGGTTTGTTGAGATACTTTGAGATTGTCTGACGACTCACGCCGAAATGCTCCGCAATCTTTTTTGTGCTCATACCTCTGCCTTGCATTTTTATCGCGTTATCAATATCTTTTTCAGTCAGCGATTTCTTTCTGCCTCCACGCAAACGACCGGCTATTTTGCGCAACTCATTTTCATAATCTGTTCCAAACAATTCGATACAAAGTTTGCGATAGTCTTTCATATCATCACCTGATTATGTGTCAATTATCATTCTTTACACTATTATATATTATATATTTAGAATTGTCAATCATACAAAAGAAAATGGAGCGGGTTTTATCCCGCTCCGAAGTTAGTAAACAGCAGTTTGTTTTGAATTTATTATCGGCTAAACAGCCAACCCGTATCCCTCTCAACCTGCCTTTGGATTCTTATAATACCATACTTCTCAGATTATAATTCCAAACTGTTTTCGCTCAATAAAAACCGGCGGATACCCATTGTTACAATACCCATTTCATTCCTGCGCGGCTTTATATTATCCTTAACAACAATTATTTTTTTGAACGAATCTCCGATTGCGTTGAGCGGGCGTTCCTCCTGCATTCTTTTTTCATCAGTCGGCATTGCAAACGCGGATTGGATATAATACTTTTCGCTTCCTTTTGTCGCGACAAAGTCAACCTCCAAATGCTTTTTTTCGGTTTTATTTTCGCTGTTTTTGCTGAAAACCTCTACCAACCCGACATCTACGCGATACCCTCTGATTCGGAGTTCATTGTAGATATTGTTCTCCATAATATGGTTTTCTTCTGTCTGTCGAAAATTCAGTCTGGCATTACGAAGACCGACATCCTCAAAATAAAACTTTGTCGGCGAGCCAATGTATTTTCTCCCTTTGATATCATATCTGACCGCCTTGCTGACCAAAAAAGCGTCCGTCAAGTAGTCGATATACTTTTTCAGGGTTTTATCACTGATGGACTTGTTTTTGACGCTTTTAAATGTCTTTGACAGCTTTAGCGGATTTGTCAGCGAACCAACGGCAGAAGCCAGTATATCCACTAATTCATCCAATTCCTCACGATTGCGAATCCTGTGACGGTCGATGATATCCGACAGATACACCTTTTGAAACAGATTAATCAAATACTCTGCTTTTTCTTCATCAGTCTCACGCGTCAAAATCAAAGGCAATCCGCCGTAGGTATAATAATCCTCCCACGCATCCTCCTCGCCGCCCGGATATGCAGAGCTAAACTCACGAAAAGACAACGGATACATCCGTATTTCATCACCGCGTCCGCGGAACTCGGTAATGACATCGGAAGAAAGGAACTTTGAATTGCTCCCTGTCACATAAACATCTGCGTTTCGAATATGCAAAAGACTGTTCAACACATCCTCAAACTCGCTCATCAGTTGAACCTCGTCAAGAATAATATAATACGTTTCTTTGTCTTTGATATGATTTTTCAGGTAAGCAAGCATTTGATCCGGATCACGCAGTTCCTTGTTGCTGCGGTCATCCAGCGCGACCTCAATAATATGATCCTCGGCGACGCCTTTTTCAATCAAATAATCATGAAACAGATTAAACAAAAGATAAGACTTTCCGCATCTGCGAACACCTGTAACAACTTTTATCAAACCGTTCTTTTCTCGACGGATCAAACGATTCAAATACAAATCTCTTTTTATTTCCATAATACACCTATTTCTACAAATATTGTATTTACACCTTTTTTCGTAATATATTATATAGTATTCTCAAACCCTTGTCAACAATGCATTTTCAAAAAATAACGCCGCAAGCTGAAACCTTGTCAGCTTGCGGCGCTACTCTTTTATACCGCCAATCCGTATGTATAAATAACTCTCTCAACCTGACCTTTGGATTCCCAACAACTCCGCATAAAATCTGCTTGTCGTACATGCCACATGACGTTGACCATCTGACCGCCGACAGAGCCTGCCTGACGGGAGGTGAGGTCGCCGTTGTAGCCCTGCTTGAGGTTGACGCCTACCTCGTTGGCGCACTCCATCTTGAAGCGGTTCATGGCTTCTCTTGCTTCGGGTACGTTAATCTGGTTGTTGTTATTGTTAGACATGGTTGTTTTCTCCTTAAAAATCTATATTCAGCGGCGGTCTGACTGCTCAGCTTGTCGCCGCATTAGTAGTGTTTGGAGAAATCCCTTTTTTATTGCTTGTAAATTTTGTCAGTTTTTGAGGGGAGGTTATGCTCTATTAAGTCAGCTCCTTCCGCATATAGATGACCTCCTGATACCCCGTCAGGCGTGATTTGAAGTCGCGCGGATTTCTGCCGTATTCTATAAATCCGGCTTTCTCATACATTCTTACCGCGCGTGCATTTTCGGCGACAACCTCCAGCTCTATCTGTTCATAGCCGGCTTTCTCTGCGCACGCGATACAGGCTTCGGTCAAGGCGCGTCCGATACCCAGCCCCCAATATTGCTTATCTATACTGAGTCCGAATTCACAGCGGTGTCTGAGCTTGAACTGCGGGCTTTTTTGCCCGATTCCTGCCGTGCCGACAATTTTGCCGTCAATTTCAGCAAGGATTTCAATCTCGTTCTCACTGTCGGCTTTCTTCTGCAAAAAATCCGCTTCTTCCTCGGCGGTAAAGGTGATTTCGTCCGGATAGGTCAGCAGGTTGTCCGTCTGTTCGTGCGTCATAATGAATATATCCAGCGCCGCCTGCCCGTCCTGCGCAGTTCCGTTGCGAATAACGCAGGTTTTTCCGTTTTTCAATTGGATTGTCTGATGATATTGCATGTTGATTTCTCCGTTAATTGTTTCCAATAAAACGCTTTCTTTGCGCCGAGCGCTTTCGCGCGGTTCAGCGCTTCTTATAAAGCACAAGCTCCGGATTCTTGCCGTCTGCTTCATAGGTGCTTATCAAAATAAAATCCATATTCGCCAAAACGCCGAAGCAGCGCTCGCCGCCGGTTTCCGGCTCGAGCTGATTGCCGAGATAGGTGGCGCTGTCGTCAAGGAATTTGGCGCTGATACCGCCCGGAAGCGGATAAGCGAGATTGACATAGCTGCCGACAAGCGCGTTCAGCCGCTCAACCTTCGGCATACCTTCAATATGGAGGTCGTTGATTTCCTTGATTAACTGCTGCTTGAATTGCTCAAACTCGCCGTTGTCGCTGAGTTCCTCGTAGCGTTTCCAGTAATCGAGCTGAGGCAGCCTCTGCTTCATATATTCGCGCGCCTGTTCTTCGGTGAAGCCCTGTGCCACCATGTGCGGAATACACACCTGAATCAGCTCGTCCATATCGCTGTAGGTGTACTGTCCGTCGGCGTAGCACCACTTGCAGTAGTCCTCATTCAACGCGCCGTCCTTATCCCTGCCGATAATACTGTCCTCCAGCGGCATGCCGCAGCACTGGCAAAAAAGCGGCCGGGGTGAGCCGAGCAGCGTGTTGATGGAAACATTGAACAGCCCTGAAAGCAGCTTGAGCGTTTCCGTGTTCGGCACGGTATCGCCGTTCTCCCAGCGCGACACCGCCTGCCGCGTGACAAATACCTTCTCGGCAAGCTCGTCCTGCGACATCCCGTTTTTTGTCCGAAGTTCATAGATAACATCTTTCGTGTTCATCAAAACACCTCCCTGGTACTCATTCTGATACGAATTCCGGATAAAAAGCAGACTGATATTTTGCGAAAAATATACCGCAAAGATTGTCTGCTTTTTATTTGATATTAGTATAAACCATATCACGACAATAATCAAGCAACCGGCTGTTGCCGGGTAAAAATATTTTCTGAATCCGTTTTATCATACCAATCTTCATTAAAAAGTAGACTTTCTACTTTTTAATAGCGCCGTAGGCGCGTCAAGATTGTATAAGACGGCAATTGCGCTTTTGCGCAATTGGAAAACGCGCCAAGCGTTTTCTCTCTGATAGAAAGTTGTCTACTTTCTATCAGAGAATAGTATTAGACACGTTTTACAGGACAACGTTTAACAAAGCGAAAGCCTTTCCCCGAGGGCAATGTCAACAACTTTAGAAGATATTTCTTTTTGTGTAGGGGCGCACCCGCGTGTGCGCCCGGGATAGGAAGCCGTTCGTTTCCGTGGCAGAAACGGTTAGATAGGAAAACGCGGCTCGGGCGAACACATGGGTTCGCCCCTACAATGTCAAGGACAATTTTCTTAAGTTGTTGACATTGCCCCCGAGGGGAAGGCTTAATTTAACCATAAACAAAGGCAGCCCGTACAGGCTGCCTTTCGGATATACGGTGTGTTTTTGCGTGATTGCCTCAATCTGATTTATTGACAAAGATTTTGCCATTAGCTATAATAATAGCAATCATGTATTTTCAGGAGGAAAAATATGAAACGCATAGCAGCCATTGTTTTTTCTGCCCTTATTCTTTGCGTCAGCGTGTTTTCTGTCTCCGCTGTCAATTACGGCTTTGAAGGAGACACCGTGTCGTCCGCGGTGCTGATGGAAAACCTGAGCAATCACACGGTGGTGTATGAAAAGGACGCTGACCAGCGGCGTTATCCGGCTTCCACCACCAAGATTATGACGTTTGTGGTGACGGCGGAAAACGTCAGCGATTGGGACAACACCAAGGTGCCCGTCAAGCAGGAGGTCATCAGCGGTCTCGACCCGGAAAGCACGGTCATGGGACTGTCGGCGCATATCGGCGAGCAGGTCTCAGTCAGGGATTTGCTGTACGGACTGATGCTTCCGTCCGGCAACGACGCCGCGCTGGTACTGGCGGATTATGTCGGCGGCAGTATTGCCGGATTCGTCGCGAAAATGAACAACAAAGCCGGCGAGCTGGGCTGTACCAACACCCACTTTGTCAATCCGCACGGGCTTTATGACGCTGACCATTACACCACCGCCCGTGATATGGCGCTGATTGCCAAGCACGCCATGACCATTCCCGGCTTCATGGAAATCTGCAACACGGTGCATTACACCCCCGAGGGCTTCAGCGAGCTGCACAACACCAACTACATGCTCGATGAAGAAGCCGAAGGCGGCATGTACTACTATCCGTATACGCAGGGCATCAAGACCGGCTATCTGGACGAGGCAGGAAAGTGCCTTGTCACCTCCGCCGCCAAGGACGGCACGCAGTATCTCTGCGTCTGCTTCGGCGCTGAATTCTCCTACGAGGAGAACGTCAACTACGCGATGAAGGACACCGCGAAGCTCTATGACTGGGCGTATGAGAATCTGGGCGTCCAGACGATTTACAGTCCGGCGGACAGCCTCGCCTCCGTTGACGTCAAGTATGTCAGAAACGGAAAATCCCTCAGCGCGGTGGTCGAAAAGGACGTTGCCGCCTTCCTGCCGAAGAATTACGATAAAAGCAAGCTGAAAGCAGATATCAGCTGCGTCGGACAGGTTGAAGCGCCGGTCAAAAAAGGCGACGTGCTCGGAACCGTCAGCGTGAAGTACGAGGATTTGGATTTGGGCGTAACCAATCTGGTCGCCGCCGAGGACGTGGAACGCGACATCTCGCCCCTTGAAGCGTTTGTGACGGAAAATCCCGTGCCGGTGATTGTGCTGGCGGCGGCGCTGGTGCTGATTATCGTGCTGATAATCGTACTGATTGCCCTGCGCTCCAAAAGGAAAAAGGCGCGCCAGCGCTCGCGCGCAGCCATCGGTCGCCGCTACAGAGATTGAGGCGGCTTACGAAAAAATGCCAACCGCCTGACGTGCTGTCAGGCGGTTCTGCTTTTATTCAACAATGGCGCCGATTTCCTTCAGGCGTGTGGTAGGCGTTATTCAGCTCGGCAGTGATTTTCATCGCCTCGTTGCTGAGATACGTCATGTAGAGGTAATACGGCGTGTTGTCCGCTGCCGGCGCCGGTGATGCAGGCGCCGGCAAACAGAATTTGATTGTTCATGCATACTCCCGAAACATTTATTCACAAATCATCAGAAAGCTCTGCGGCTGCATGATGATTTTTCCGTTGGCGATTTCGGCATTGCCTATTTTATAGATAACG
This sequence comes from uncultured Clostridia bacterium, assembly GCA_947170465.1. Classification (GTDB taxonomy): domain Bacteria; phylum Bacillota; class Clostridia; order Oscillospirales; family Acutalibacteraceae; genus Ruminococcoides. The sequence goes on along the minus strand of CAMVTS010000023.1, from coordinate 2,338 downwards.
TCGCCTTCGTGGTCGGTTGCCGTCTCAAACGGAACGCCCAGCGGATTGAAGAACATCACCAGACTGCCGCGGCGGTAGGCGAAGGGAATCTGACCGTCCCTGCACATGAACTCCAGCTCGCCGTTGCCGTGGAGGTCGGGGTACTTATGCCGCAGGGCAATCATGTCGGTGACGACGCGGTAAATGCTGTCGGGGTCGTCCTTCTGGTTCTCGACGGTAGGCGCGCCGGCGCTCTTGTCAACCGGCAGATACGGCTCGTCGCTCTCGGAAAAGCCGAGGTTCTTGCCGCTGTTCCACTGCATGGGCGTGCGTGAGCCGGTGCGTGAGTAGCCGCCCTCCTTGCTGACCAGCTCCGCCTGATAGCGCATGCCGATTTCGTCGCCGTAATAGAGGAAGGGCACGCCGGGCATAGTGAAGATAAAGGCGTTCACCAGCTTGATTGCCTGCTTGTCAAGGTAGGCGGTAACGCGCGGCATGTCGTGGTTGTTCGTCATGAAGCAGATGTAGCCGTTCTCCTTAGTGCGGTTGTAGTTGGGAAGATATTCGTCGGTAAAGCCACGGAGGTCGCCTCTTCCGGACGGATGGAACACCGCGAGATTGCCCCAGTCGCCGTAGCGGAACAGCTTGGAGTAGCCGTTGCCGTAATGGTCGAGGTAGAAGTCCATGTGGAAGCCGGCGTTGTTAATCGCGCGCTCCGGATGGCACCATTCGGCAACCAGTGCGCAGTCCGGAAACTCCGCGTCCATCATCTCTCTCACGCCGCGCCAGATTTTGGCGGTGGCGATTTTTTCGTCGTCGTTCTTGACAAGGGAATCCGCCATGTCCACGCGGAAGCCGTCGGCGCCCTTTTGCAGCCAGAAGCGCATGACGTCCTTGAGCGCCTCGGCGGTCGCCAGACAGTCCGGATGGTCATGCGGCAGCTGCCACAGCGGATGCGTCACCTCGTAGAAGCCGTAATTGAGCGCCGGCTGGGAGCTGAAATAGTTCACCATGTAGTTGCCGTCGCGCTCGCACAAGCCGCACATCATGCGGTATTCCGGCGGCGCGTCCCAGACGGACTTGGTGAAGATGTAGCGGTTGGTAAATTCGCTCTCGGCGGCTTTTTTGGCTTCGAGGAACCACGGGTGCCGGTCGGAGGTGTGACCGGGCACCAAATCCAGCAGGATTTTGATTCCCTTGGCGTGAGCCGCTTCAAACAGGCGCACCAAATCCTCATTGGTGCCATAACGCGGCGCAACCTTTTTGTAATCGCGCACGTCGTAGCCCGCGTCCATGAACGGCGAGTCATAAACCGGATTCAGCCAGATTGCGTTGCAGCCGAGTCCGCGCACGTAATCGAGCTTGCGGATAATTCCCTCGATATCGCCGATACCGTCGCCGTTGGTATCGCAGAAGCTCTGGGGATAAATTTCATAGAATACAGCGTCGTTGAGCCATTCAGGCATATAATCACCCTTTCAGTGAGATTTTTTACACAGTTTTATTGTAACAGCTTTCGCAGAATTTGGCAAGTTTTTTGCCAAGAAAAATCACTTGCAGGGACGTGCCGAGGGGAATAGAATAGGAGTGATAAGGGGTAAGTGGTAAGTGATAAGGGGTAAGTAGGGGCGACCATCGGTCGCCCGAGAAAGAGAGCACGTCTTGTCCGATCATGCCGGCTTTCATATACAAACGCCCAATGTATGCCGGGAGCACACATGGGTGCTCCCCTACAGATTAACAAACAACTGACATCTGCGCCTGCGGCGCAACTCTCACCGGAGGTTCCCATGACGATTAACCGACTGACCGACGAACGTGTCTTGATTATTTTGCAGGAAGATGAAATCAGCGATTATTCCGGCGATATAGCCGCGATTGCGGCATTAAGCCGAAGCGCCTGCCGGCGTGAAGGTATTCCTGTGCAGGGAAAGCGCCTGCGCGTGGAGGCGCTGCGGATGGAAAACGGCTGTTACCTCCTCGTCACCGCCATGCCGAAACACGTCTATCGCCTGCGCCGCGGCGGCGTGCTCTGTTACCGGCTGGAAACCGCCGGCATGCTGCTCGACTGCACGGAAGCCCTCGGACGGCTGGGACTCTGCTGCGGAAAAAACTCCGTCCATGAACTGGACGGAGCCTACTATTTGCTATTCGGTTATCCGGCGCTGCCAAAAGCCGCCAGAATCGTTCTCAGCGAATTTGAAGCAAAACGCTGTCCGTCACTGACAGCCGCAAGAGTCCGGGAACACGGCAGGGTGCTGCTGGAAGGGAACGCGATACAGAGAATGACTGCTTTCTCACAGTAGCCCTCTCAGCTCGTGTATATGCTCCTCCTCGGCGTCGAGGAGCTTTTTGGCGA
>CAMVTS010000022.1 GCA_947170465.1 uncultured Clostridia bacterium | reverse complement strand
TCCCTTACCGGCTGCAAGGGCTTTACCCGACTAAATATATTGTAACAGCGAGAGCACAGATGAAACCTCTCCTCCCGCAAGGGAATCCCTCAACCGGGACAGCATGCTACCTCTATACAAAACAAAGGTTATCATCTTCATCAAAAAGGGATACTCGTTTGTTTGTCCGTTAAAATATCGATAAACTCCAACAGATTATAATACAACAAAAATAATTGAATACAATCTCTTCTTAGAACTTTTCTCGTAAGCATTCCATGACCAATAAAGTTTCTATTTGGGAGATTCGGTTGGTTTTTAAAATCATCTCCATATTCGAAGATTGCCTTCAGGCAGGCAAAAAGATTGGAATAAGATAACAAAAACAGTAAAGTAGAGTTAATATCGCTTTCGTCTTCAATATGAGTTTCGATAGCTTTTATTGCTGCAATTCCGTTTTTGCGACTACCATTATATTTTTTTCTATCCTCTTTCTTTTGCATGCGAATAAGTTTTGCGTCAATTAACGATAAGAGAATCATTGCACAAGATTTATATTTGTGATTATTATAATCAAATACAGCTTCTTCAAAATCGCCTTTTTTTACGCCTTTTAACTTCTGTATATCCGAAAATAAAGATTGCATATATTCTTTTCGACAATATACAAGAGCTTTTTCGTTTGCCTCTTTTTGTGATTTGGGTACATTCTTATAGAAATCCAACGAGGCATGCGGGAACATTGTCCAGCCAAATTCTCCCCAAATAATAAAGGACTCTCTTAATTGTTCTTTATATTCGGCACTAATTGTAGGAATTCTTATTTTTGCAAACAAAGAATTGAGATAGTTACTTGTGGCTAAAACCGATTCCCCTATTATTTTTGTAATTTCAATCAATGGCGCGAATACTTTTGTATATTTATTGCAATTTGATTGAGATTTGGAACATTAAATGTTATTGCAGAGAGCTCTGCTTTAATTGCTTGTAAAGAATTTTCCATAGATTCACTGAAATATTTGTTAATTGCTTTTAACAACCTTACTCGAATATTGTGCTCATCTGACAATTCGTCGAAATGAGATTTAATACTATTATTTGACTTGATTAATGCTTCTATATATGATTTTATTGCAATTTGGTCTCCTTGTATTTCCTCTATGGAAGGCATTGTTTCTTCCGTAATAATATGATTCCTAATTATCGTCGAAATGATAAAATCACAATTTAACTCATAGTTTTCTTGATAATCAGCCATTAGAACAACATCATTAATGGAAATATATAAGGAAACATCATATACTTTATTGCATATTCTCAATGGTTGCAATTTGTGTATATTTTCATTATTCATTTTTATCCTCTTCTAAATCCTCTTTTATTATTTCATAAAGTATATCTTTGTATTTTATAAACTTTTGTTGTTGAATATGCTTGTTACTTTCTATGCCGAATTTGTTTATAATCATGAACAAGCTACGCCCTTCGTTAGAATGTTCTAACTCTAATCTGTTCTTTTCCTCCATTATTTCAAAAAACAGTTCTGGTGAGTGTTTGTATGTATATAATAACACTTCCATCATATCTATTGTTACGAGCCAATACCTTCCGTCATTCTCAGGCAAATTATCATCAACTTGAAACACGGTATCAAGCACTTCGTCAGCATAGTAATCTTCAGCAACTAATATAATCTTGATATATTGTCCATCGTCAAATTCTTTCTCGGTGTTAGATAATTGTCTAATTGCCTTTCCCCAGTTATTCTTTACAAATGAAATCGCCTTGTCAATATCAGGCGTTTGCTGTTTTGTATCAATATAAATCAAAGATGATTTTTGTTCCACAATTATCTTATATTCACCAATAGTTAGTTTCCAGTCTGCCTTTGGCGTTTTTCCTTCCGGTATTCTTTCGAATTGATCTTTCTGTAAATATTGTTGTAACAATTCATGAAAATAGCTTTCAAAGCATTCACCATATGCACTCGTAAACTTTCTGGAGCCTTGTTGATAATAGTAATCACGAACAATCCAATATATGCATTCTTGAAAACAAAAGAATAAGAGATAGTAATTTGAAACGATATAATTGTTATCAGACGTTTTAATTAAAGGCTTTGAGTAAAAAATTTGCCGTTTCAGTGGAAAATTAATGATTTCTTCTAATGTACACGAATAATAATCCAAAACAGGAATGATGTTATTTGCTCGCAATAGGGCTTTTGAATTTGTAATATCAGTTAATAGCACCACTCTATCGGCGGCACCTGCCCATGACGAAAAAAGTATGGTAGAAAATTCTTCGATACTCAAATCAAACTTCTCGTTTAATATCTTTTCTATTCTAATATCAGGAAAAGATCTTCTCATAATTACGTCAAGTATATACATGGTTCTATAATAAATGTCCATTTGAGGTTTTACCATCTGAAGTTTCGTTTGTTCACCTCCAAAACAATGGACGAATAAAAGTAAATTTCTACGATAATTATTCATCAGTTTACCTTCTAAATCATTCTTGTAAGAATCGAAAACATGATATAAATTAACAAAGTCATTTTCACTTATAATCAGTTTAGCATTAGGACTTCTCGACGAATGCTGTATAGCGAAATAGCTCATATCAACTAATTCCCAAGCCGTAACATACACTTTTCCGAATAAAGATGTTTTGAGTACCACGGCATTTATTTCGTTGTCTTTTTGAGCGAAAGGCTTTTTGGAATACTGCGATATATTAACTAAAATATTCCAAACATTATATTGTCTAAATGTTAGTATACAACTATGAGGTAATTTCGCTTTCATGATTGCTCCTTATAACAAACGTATCACTTGAACTGCATTATACTACAACTAAATTATATCAAATCAAAAGCACTATGTCTATATTACGCTTTCAAGTTGAAACATAATCTATATTAGGGCATATTGTCTGACCAAGATAAAGGTTGATTTTCTTTATAACATATGATATACTTTAATCAGAAAATAATGTTATAAGCGGTGAGGCATATGCAGACACTACTCAGGCAGATTCGTGAAAATCTAAATATGAATCAAACGGAGTTCGCGGAACTTTTGAATGTAACCTTCGCAACGGTGAATAGATGGGAAAACGGACGTACCATCCCCAACAAATTGGCACAATCTACGCTCTATGAAATCTGTAAAAATAATTCTGTTCCTGTTTACGATATCACACTTGACAGAATAAAGAAAACTTCTAAAAGTATTTCACTTCCGAATAATCGTATAATACTCTACCACGGTTCGAAATCGGGTATTGAGGGGAAAATTGAGCCGAAAAGCCGTTCTCAATGTGATTTCGGCAAAGGTTTTTATATGGGAACGGAACCGAGTCAGGCGCTTACGCTGATTTGTGACTATGACAAATCGAAGTTTTATATTGTTTCCGTTGATACTTCCGAACTCAATATGGTTGAGGTTCCCGCGGATATTGAATGGGCAATGCTCGTCGCATATCACCGTGGCAGAATGGAAACAATAAAAGGTACTTCCTTTTATGAGAAGTACCAAAATATGTCTAAAAATATGGATTTAGTGATTGGAAGTATTGCCAATGACCGTATGTTTTATGTGATAGACAATTTCTTCATCGGCAACGTCACCGATGCGGCTTTGGTGGGCAGTTTATCGGCGTTGCAGCTCGGCAAGCAATATGTCGCCGTAACGCAAAAAGGTTGCGGCGCTGTTCGCATAGAGGCGGAAATTGAGCTTTCACATTTGGAGCGACTGTTTATAAAAGAGGTTGCCGAAGCAAATCGGGCAAAGGGAGTTTCTCTTGCTAACGATATTTGCAAGAATTATCGGCGTGAGGGCTTGTTCTTTGACGAGATTCTCGAAAAAGCGAAAAACGGAGAAAAATAATGGACGAATTGCAATTAAAGCTGTGCGATATTCAGGGCAGGCTGTTTGAATTATCCGCTGATAAAAGAATCCCCAGCGCGGCATTTATCAAAGCGTTTATGAATTCGGAAACAGCAAAAGAGCTGGACTCACGATATAACAGAATGCAGTGGATGGGAGAAGAATATTTGTTGGATGAGGTTGTTTCCTCTGCCGATGAAACACTGTCTGATACAGGAGAAGTCTATCCAAAAGATGTGCTGTACTGGATTGGATATATTTACCGCTATTGGCATTACTACACAGGTGAGAGCAGCGCAAAGATATTGCGGCAGGCTCCCGCGGCAGTTATGAAACGTAACTATATGATATTTCACACAATGGATCCTGTGCTTGCCATTGAAGATTTAAAAGAAATTTATAAACAGAAGAAATAATTTTTAAGTTGTGGGTAAAAACGAAGCTGCTCTCTGTATATTCAGGGAACAGCTTTTATATTATATCCTATTCGATTTTCATATTTTCCGCTAACGTCATCACACATTGATAAGCTAGGATTTGTCTGTTAACGGGGTTTTTACACCGTTACCATTCTCACCCTTAGATTGCAGGGTATATTCGGAAGACACAGGTTCATCATCATTCCTTAACGTTACATCTTCTGTCCGAGCATCGGAATTAATGTGCTGATGAGCATATAGGTCTGCGTCGGGAAGGCAAAGATCATATTGCGCAGCTCCGCGCCGGTCATTTTCTTGTTAATGATCAGCGTCAGGAAATCGATCCATGTGCCTGCCTCACTGCCGTAGAGCGCCGCGCCGGCGAGGTAGCCCTCTTTGTCAAAGATATAGGTCATCTCGATATCCAGCTCACGGTTGTTGACCCATTCGTTCATCTTGCCGTAGGGGATCTCGACAACTCTGTATTGATTGGGAGCGGCATTTGCCTCATCAACGGTCACGCCAACCTGCGCGATACGCGGGAGCGTAAAGACGAGGTTCGGCACAGCCGGATAGCAAATGGGCGCGTCGCTGAGTCCGAGAATCTGAGTCGCAATATAGTTGGATTCAAATTCAGCGGTAGGCGTGAGCTTCGAGATTGTTTTGTCAATCGCGTCGCCGCTGACGTAGATATTCTTCACGCTTGTGCGCAGATGGTCGTCCACCACGATACCCCTGCGGCTTGCTTCGATTCCGAGCTCTTCTAAGCCTAAATCCTCGATGTTAGTGACTCTGCCTGTCGCGTCGAGCACATAGTCGCCCTCTGCGCACAGACCGTTTTTCGTCATGACCTTATAGCCGTTTTCGGCCTTTTCCACACCGCAGACGGCTTCATTGAAGTGGAAGTCAGCGCCCTGCGCGGTCATTTTCTCAACAAGGTTGCTGACATATTTTTTGGGATAAGCGGCAAGCGCGCGAGGCGCAAATTCGATAAAAGTGACCTTCTTGCCGAGGGTGAGCGCCATAGAAGCAAACTCCATTGAGATGATACCCGCACCGATACAGATCAGGTGCTCGGGCATCTCTTCAATATCCAGAAATTCACGGCTGCCGTGCAGATATTCCTTGCCGGGGATATCCAGCTGCGCATTGCGCTGACCTACGCCGAGAACGATATACTCAGCCTTTAAGGTTTGGTCGCCCGCCTGAACGGTATGCGCGTCAATCAGCTTGCCGCGTTCGCGGATAAAGGTGATGCCCGCCTGCTCATACATACCGCCGAGCATCACGGGGAACGGCGCGAAATGCGCCTTCTTATATTCCATCAGCTTCTTCCAGTCGATATTTCCGGCGTTATCTACGCATAAGTCCTTATAACGCTCCAAGCCATCAACGAACTCAAACGGACCGTCCAAGAGAATTTTTGCGTCACAGCCGTAGTTGGTGCAGGTGCCGCCTGCCACATCGTTGTCGAGGATGGCAACCTTTTTGCCTGCCGCTGAAAGGGTTACCGCACCGTGCCAGCACGCGTGTCCGCTGCCGAGATAAATTACATCAAACATATTTTACACTCCTTTTTACATTATTGTTATTATTTTTGCGCCGTTTATCCGGACGCTACATTTTTGATAAAGCCGAATCTAACAACAGCTTTAGCTGCGCCAGCTCCTCATCGGAAAGCGGGATACACCCCCGCATTTTCTCGGGGACAGATACCGCCTTTTCTTTTAGCCTCTCGCCCTCTTTCGTCAGCGTGATAAGCAGTTTTCGCTCGTTGCTCTCAAGACGGCTGCGATTGATCAGCTCTTGTTTTTCGAGTCGTTTCAAAAGCGGCGCAAGGGTTCCCGAATCAAGATGGAGCCTTTTGCCCAATTCACCCTCTGTCATACCACCGTTCTCCCACAGCAGCATCATGACAAGGTACTGTGTATAGGTCAAGCCCAATGCTTTCAGCGGCTTACGGTAAAGCCGGATCAGCTCCTTAGCGCAAGCGTACAGGGGAAAACAAAGCTGGTTTTCAATTTTGATTGAATCATATATTTCGATGTTCACTCACCTCTTACAAAGAAAGGCTGTCGATAAACGGCAGCCTTGCAGTAATATTTCAGAGCGCTTTTGCAAACTCTTTGATCTCGTTGAGTTTTGCCTCGGATTTGTTTTCATCGCCTGCAGCGGTGATGACGCCGGCGTCCTCAATGCCCATGTATCCGAGCATATTGCGGTAGGTCACAATTGCGCCCTCACAGAATGCGTCAACCATTGCGGCGGTATTTTGCTTTCTCGGGCTTCCGTTCAAAATCGCAATTTTTATCAGTTATCACCCAGCATTTCAATCATGTAGTTCTCTATACCAATCTGCTCAATCAGGCACAGATGACCCTTAACCCAGTTGTAGTGATCCTGCTCGTCGATAATGAATTCCTCAATCATGTGTCTGGTAACATAGTCGTCGTCAAACATTGCAAGGGATTTTGACATCATCGGCAGCGCTTCTGCGGAATCCTTGCAGTCATACTCGAGCATCTCTTTGATGTCGGTGATGACGGGATAGGGTTCAATCTCAACGACAGGAGTCTCACCCAGCTCAATCAGGCGGGCGTTAACCTTCTTCGCTTCCTCCCACTCTTCATCGGATTCAGCCATGATTTTGTCCGCGAGCTTATTCAGTCCGCGTGCCTTTAACAGCTGGGCGTGAATGGAATGCTGCTGAGAGTTGCCAAACCATCCCTTTGCGAATGCCTTTAACAGTTCGATTTTTGTCATGATAATCTACCTCCGAAAGATGTTTATTGTTTGCTGTGCAATTGTGCACAACTTTTTCATGTTTATTCTATAACATTTCTCAATATAAAGCAATTTAGAATAATGAGTAATCTTCTCATAATGAGAAGATTAGTGTACTTTCTATCAAAAACAGCGTGAAATGATTTCACGCTGCTGTTGCTATATTATAAAATGATTTTAAAAAAGATACGGACGAAGCTGCTGCGGCAGAGTGCTTTCATAAATTTCCGCCAATGTTTCTGCGTCGGTTTCAAACACACCAAGCAGCCAGTCGCAGGTCAGGGCGACAGTACCGTGACAGTACAGCCGTATATACATATCCGTTTTTGTGCCGATATTTTGAACCTTTGCCGAAGTCTGTATCTTTTGCTTTAAGCTCATATAATTGATCTGTGACATATTGCGGACAAAGCTCATATATCCGGTGGTATGCAGAAGAAGATTTGACAGATAATCCCGGTGCTTCACATAATACTCTGCGGCGTCAGTTAGTGCCTTTTTCCATGATGATTCATCATACTCGACCTTCTTCATGATCTCTTCCACATCGCGCGAATACGCCCATGCGATCAGATCGTACTTATCCTTAAAATGCCGATAAAAAGTCGCTACCGAATAACCGCAGTTTACGGTAATATCCTTAACTGTAATTTTGTTGATCTTCTTTGTCTTCGCCAGCTCTCTAAACGATTCAGCGAGGAGCTCTTTTGCTGTCATACGTTTCATTTCTGATCACCCTGCTCTTTTTACATTACCATTATAATATAACATTTTATTGCTGTCCATACTTAATGATATATCAGGCGTTTGATTATTACGAAACATTTTATGACTTTGCCCTGTCTCTGATGGAGCTCTCGTCATCGTTTTCGGGGAAGCGCATGCCATCTTATTTCAATATAACGGGTGCGGATAACATTCATTTTTCTGAAGTGTTTTGCTCAGCTTACAAAGATTAATCAGATGGCGTATCCCGCAAGATTTTTTGAGCGACGTTTTTATTGAAAAACGTTATCAACGGACCCATAAAGAATGCGGTAATTATCGTGCCTATGCCGACAGAGCCGAGAATTTGCTCTATGTCCTGCCCAGAAATAAACAACAGCGCAACACCTGCCGCTACGCAGACAAAGTCGCAAATCACGCGGCAGAACGCAAACTTTATTTTACTCTGCGTCTGCGACCATATCAGCGCCACCGCGTCGTAGGTTGAAACGCCCAAATCGGCGGTAAAGTAAAGCGATGAGGAAAGGCAGAGGATGACAATCGCGATTAACAAAATAATGATTCTCAGCCAAAGCGGAGCGCCGGGCATCAGCTTTTCGCACACACCCTGAGAAAACTCAACGATATAACCGAGCAGAAACAAGTTGATAAAGGTCGCTATTCCGATTTTTTTGCGGTCAAAAATAAGCGCGAAAAGCAGCAGTACGGCGTTAACAATCACATACAGCGTGCCGAAACGGATTGGAATAACCGCGTCAAGACCGCTCATCAGAGATTGAAACGGATCTACGCCGAGTGCGGCAAACTTAAACATTCCTACGCTTACGCCACACAGCGCGACGCCGAACACGCTCATAATAATTCGTTTAACCAATGGATTCATACTTTCACCTGTCGTCTATATCAAAAATGCAGTATTCATACGCGTTTATAACCGTTGTGGCGCCCCTTGAGCAAATCTGCGGAATTCTGAAATCATAATTGCGGTGGATATGACCGTGGACAAAATACTGCGGATTGTATTTTTCCAAAAGCGAATTAAAACACGCAAAGCCCCTGTGGGGAATGGTGTCAAAATCGTTTAAGCCGCGCGCGGGAGCGTGTGTTAACAGAATATCAAAGCCACGGTGCTTTTTTATTTTTAGCCACAAACGGCGAATACGGCTTTTCATCTGTTTTTCCGTGTACATATACACGCCGTCGCGGTACTTAAATGAACCGCCCAGCCCGAGAATTCGAATTCCGTTATATTCGATAACCGTATCGTCGGCACATTCGCAGCCCTGAGGCTCTCTGCCGTAGCTGTCATCATGGTTTCCGTGAACATAAATCAGCGGACACCGCGCCATAGTCACGAGGAACTCCAAATACTCCGGGCGTAAATCTCCGCAGGAGAGAATCAGGTCGAATTCATCGAGCTTACCCTCTGTGTAGTACTCGTAAAAACGATCCGACGGCACATCAGACACAGCTAAAATTCTCATTTTACACTCTCCGTTTTCTGCTTTGCCTGCCCGATTCCTACCATATCTACGGTTTTTTGACCGGTAAGAGTCAAATCCTCATAACCGGGGATATCCCCTATTACGTTTTCAACCAAAAAGTCCATTCTGATAATCTGCTCAAGATTCAGCTCATGCTGCCTTGCGCCGATTACCTCGCCGCTCTGAGTATAAAACGGCGTCAGAAACGGCTTGCCTGCTCCGCTGATGATGCTGCTGCAGAAGAAATCCGCGTAACGCCTTGACGGAAGCGGAAGCGCGGGCGCGTATTCAATATCAACAACTCCTGCCGACATTCCCCAGTAATAGTTCAGGGCGCGGGTGGTGTTGACATACTCGCTTTTAATAGTCTTGTCAAGCGTGGCGCGGATAATCTTTTCATAATAAACGCCCCACTTCCAAACCGGTACGGCAAGCAGCTCGGTTTTTTCGTTTGTAATGTGCGAAAGACCAAAGGAGCTGCGCGTGTCCTCCCTAAAGCGAGCGGTGTCCTGCGAGGAAATCAAGTGGATGTGCTTTGCGCGCAGCGACCGCGCCGCCTCCTCTACGCCCTTTACGGACGACCACTCCAAATACACCTTGGTTCCCGGATGCGCCATTTGAGCGCCGAGGGCAAAAGCGTTGATACCAGCAATTTGTCCGTAAATCGGGTAATCGCAGACATAGCCCAGCCTGCCGCTTGTTGTCAGCGTTCCGGCGAGCACTCCGAGGATAAACTTAGCCTCGTACATTCGCGTATAGTAGGTGCGCACATAACGGTGTGAAATATTCAGGGAACAATTCATAATAACCGTTTCCGGATAGCTTACCGCGGCACGCAGCGACGCCTGCAGCATACGCGGAGACGTGGTGAAAATCAGCGTGTTTCCACCGGCAACTGCCTTTTCCAAAACGTCAAATTGGCGGCTTTCGTCCTCGCAAAGATAAACAGAGGTTTCTACCTTGCCGCCGAGAACCGTCTGCGCGTATTGTCTGCCGCTCTCGTGGTCGCTTACCCAGCCGGACTTTTCAGGCGGCACGTCATAGACAAACGCCGCTTTAAGCACAGTAGGCTTTGCCTTTGGCAGAACCATTAAAAGTACGGACTGCTTTTTTTCCTGTGACGGCTCGGACTTTAATTCAATCGCCTCGTTCTCGTCCTCTAAAGCGATTTCCTCCCACATTTTTTTGAGGTTCATACGGATTTCGGCGCGGTTAGCGTTTTGCAGCTCAGAATAACCGTAGATTTCCATATAATTGAGCATGGCGTCGCCTACGGTGATTTTCAGCCTGTTACCGCCCAGAGCAGCATACTCCTGTTCAAAAAGATAATACGCGCCCGAAAACCTGCGCTGTTCCTCAATGCTCCACCACTCGCCGTAGGATTTACCCATTGACCTCATAAGCTCGCGGTAGCCTCCGCGCCTTGTCAGCTCGATAAAGTTGATTTTACTGTAGCGGTTAAACTCAAGATACTCGAAATACTTTTCTGTTTCTTCGCTGCCATCCCTTTCGGGGAGTATGCGTATCACCTCGGCGGCGGCGCTATAGGCTCCGCAGTATTTCAGCACGCTGACGCGCTTGTTGCCCTCCTCAACATAGTAACGGTTTAAGTATTCGTAAACCTTTACCGGATCGCGGATGCCCTCGCTCAAATGCGAGCGGTACAGTGCCTCCCATTTGTCGGCAAACTCTGTGCCTTCGTCCAAAAGCGGCAAAAAGCTCTTGGAGAATGCGTTGACGCGCCCGCCGGTTTTTGTTCCGACGACAAAGCACATCGGTATCTGCACCACGCCGAGGCGGATTCCCGTCAGGGCTTTTTCGGGCGGAACAATCTCGTCAAGCACAGGCAGGTACGGGTTGATATTCTCGGCTACGGCATTGCGGTAGTCCTTTTGTCCGAGCTTTAACGCTTCTTTATAATATAATTCCTGGGGCATTGCTTTCTCCTGTTACAGAAAACCTCCGTGCCTGGCATGGAGATTTTCCGCGGTTATGTAATACTAATACCTATTCTTTCACGGTTATGGTAAAGTCAACGGTAACGCTTTCGCAGCCGTCCGCGCTAATTGTAACATAAGCCTTTCCCGGCTTGCGCTTGGTGCGGACATAAAAGCCGCCCATACCGGCGCGTAAAATAACCGGAGCTTCGCCGATAATCTCAATATCTCCGACGGTCTTAACCGCAAGCGCTCCGAAATAATACGGCAGCGGATTGCCGTTTTGGTCGGTCATACTCACGCGCACTGCCGCGACGTCGTAGGTGCTGTCCTCTGTAAGATTGGTGTGATCGACCTTGGCGGTGAGTACGCGCTTTTCAAAGGGAGATACGTTCAGCTCCTTTACAAGCTCACCGTCCTTGTACGCCTCAAAACGGAAAACAATGCTTTTATCGCCCCAATTGCCTATGTACTTTCCGTACAGACGGTAAGCCGAGTCGGCGTCCATACCGTATTTCTGCATAAGGTGCGCCATCTTTTGCATGGATTCCCCGGAAAGATGATTCATACCGAAGCGCGAGCTTTCGTTGAGGATATCCTTAACGTACTGCGCCTGCTCAGGCGTAAAGTTCTCGTTGTCCGCAATCTGCGAGCCAATATAATCGGTAATCTCAACAGGCGGATGCGCTAGGTGCGGAAACTCCTTGTTTTCGCACTTGTACTCGTGTATAAAGCTGTCGTTTTTATAAAAACGGACGCTGTCCGCGTTGGTAATAATATAAACTTTGCCGCGGTTGGTCGCGGGATGATCGCCGATATCCATAGACGAGCTGAGCTTCAGTATCGTCTCATCGTTCTGCTGAACGGCATACAGGTACGCCGCGGTTTTGGGATTTCGGAACATATCGCAAACACCGTGATAACAAATGCGGTCGCCCGAGCCAAACTCCTTGTGGGTGTTGTAGTCGAACATACACCAGCCGAACGAGCCCGCGATATCGTCATAGGATGCGACTGAATCGAGAACACGCGCGTGACGCAGCATATGCTCTAGGCGGTGCTCCTCGTCGTCAAACGCCTTGGTGGAATACATATGCCCGCCGTACTCCGAAATAAAGTACGCCTTATCCATATCGGAGGTGACCGCCTCCTTAGGCTCACAGCCGGGCTGTTCGCCGTCATGTACAAAATCGTTGTAGGTATAAACGTCCTCTAAAAGCTCGCTGTTTTTGTGACAGCGAACGCCTCCGGTAGCACGGGTTGGGTCGAGCGCGCGAGCCGCTGCGTTGGTGCGGACGTAAAAGTCATGGTCGTCCTGGCTTTCGTTGATACGAACGCCCCACAGTATGATTGACGGATGGCTGCGGTATTCGCGTACCATCTCTTTAACCGACTCAACCGCGACATCCTTCCACTCGTTATCGCCGAGGTTCTGCCAGCCGGGCAGCTCGGTAAACACGGGTATTCCCAGTTCGTCGCAGCGCTCAATAAAATGGTGCGACTGTGGATAATGCGAGGTGCGAACCGCATTGCAGCCGAGCTCATATTTTAATACATCCGCGTCCATTCTCTGCATGGAGCGCGGCATGGCGTAGCCTGTGAACGGGTAGCTTTGGTGGCGGTTAAGTCCGCGCAGCTTAAACTTTTCGCCGTTGAGATAAAAGCCGTCCTTTTTGAATTCCGCCGTGCGGAAGCCTATTGTACGGCCGAACACGTCTATGATCTCTCCGCCGCTTATCAATTCGGCAGACAGCTCATAAAGCGCAGGGTTATCGGGGCTCCATAGCTTAACGACCGGCGCTTTTAATGTGACCTCACGCTGTACCGGTACGGTGGTTTCGCTTATTATTTTTCCGCTTTTATCGCGGAGCACAAGATGAAGCTTATCCGCGTCTCCGGTTATATCGATCTCACAGTCAACACTTCCGTTTACCTCTCCGCCGGATATTTCAAACGAAGGCTTTGCAAAGAGGTCCGCGATATAGCTGCTTTCACGGTATTCAAGCTCGACCTCGCGGTAAAGTCCTCCGTAGGTCAGGTAGTCTATCACCTTGCCAAAGGGCGGAAAGTTCAGGCTTTCACGGGTGTCAAGCTCCACCGTCAGCAGCGGCGAGGGATTGTCTGTAACCAGCTCAAGCTCAAACGCGGTATAGCCGCTTTTATGCTCGCCTATTAACCTTCCGTCAAGGTAAACCCTTGCGTAATGCGCCGCCGCGCTGAAGCGTACAAACGCTCTGCGGTTTTTACGCTCTGATAAATCAAGCCGTTTGCGGTAGCCGCAAACCATCTGGTAAATATGCTCGTCAAAATAATTGTAGGGGGTAATTTTGCAGGTGTGCGGCAGGCGCACGGATTCTGCCTCTCCCATGCCGTTTAAGAATTCTTCCGTCCATTCGGGCGTGAATTTCCAGTCATTATTAATGGGTATTGTCTGTCTCATAATAAACTCGTTTATTTTTCACACAGCAGCCATAAAAAGCCGTAAGGCTGTAAAACCGCCGACAAGCCGCGCACGGCTTTTCCGCTTATCAGGTCGGTTGCTGTAAGTATTTCATCAAAGAAGGCGTTCTGCTTTGTGCCGCTGAAATTAAAAAACGCATAGAGCTTTTGATTTTCAAACCTGCGGCAAATACCCAGCACATGATTGCTGCCGCTGTCTGTTACATGAAACTCCGCCGCCGCGGTAAACACCGGATATTGACGGCGAATTTGTTCAAGCTGTATAACGGCGCTGTAGAGTACGTTCTCCGTAGTGTTTTTGATTTTTCTTTTTTCGACCTTTTTCCAGTCAAGCATTCCGCGGTGAAGATAGCGGCTGTCTGCCTGCTTATCGGCGTCATCGTGGTAAGTGTAATCGTTTAACTGCCCGATTTCGTCTCCGCTGTAAATTACGGGAATACCGCTCTGCGCCAGCATATACGCGTGGAGCATAATGTCGCAGTCGAGAGCCGATTTCAGAGCCTTTTTACCACCCGATTCAAGCGCGGCTTCCACGCCGCAAAGGCTTGCGGTAGTGCCGCAAAGACGCGCGTCTCCGAGGCGTTCATCGTCGTTATAAAGCTCGCCGCGTGACGGACTGCCCTCAAATTTTCCCGTGAAATAATCGTTCAGGAACTTTTTGTGAGGAATCTCGGTCATACCGAAGGACAGCAGATAATCATAATCAAGTCCCCAGCCGATGTCGTCATGACACCTCAGATAATTCAAAAAGACATAGTCCTTTGAAAGAGCGGAGAGCTGACTTGTCTGGTGTTTGAGCAGACGGACGTCCTTTGTCGCCACGGTATGCCACATACTCGCCATGGTGGTAACATTGTAGAGCATATGACATTCGGGCTTTTCGGGCGTGCCGAAGTACGGAGCGACCTTGGACGGCTCCATTACGACCTCGCCCAAAAGCAGCACAGACGGACAGACAATTTCGGTAATTATCCGCATCATACGCACGAGCTTGTGAACCGTCGGAAGGTTACGGCAGGAGGTGCCGAGCTCCTTCCAGATATACGGCACGGCGTCAAGGCGGATAATATCAATACCGTGGTTGGCGATTGACAGCATATTGCACACCATATCGTTAAACACAACGCAGTTGCCGAAGTTTAAATCCCACTGGTAGGGATAGAAGGTCGTCATAACAATATCGCCGTTGTCAAGCTCTGTAAAGTTGCCCGGGGCTGTTGTCGGGAATACCTGCGGCACGGTTTTCTCAAATTCGTTGGGAATTTCCCAATTATCAAAGAAAAAATAGCGTTTGCGCATTTCCTCATCGCCATTACGCGCCGCCTTTGCCCACTCGTGCTCCTCGCTTGTGTGGTTCATAACAAAATCAAGGCAAACGCTTATATCGTTTTCGTGACAAGCGGCGGTCAGCGCCTCTAAATCATCAACTGTGCCGAGCTCCGGCTGCACGCTGCGGAAATCCGACACCGCGTAGCCGCCGTCGCTTTTGTCCTTGGGGCTTTTAAGCAGCGGCATAAGATGAAGGTAATTAACGCCGCTCTCCTTAATATAATCAATTTTTTTGCGCACGCCCTTTAAGTCGCCGGCAAAATTATCAACGTACATCATCATGCCGACTAAGCCGTTAGTGCTGTACCAAAACGGCGTGCTCTCGCGCTTGCGGTCAAGCGCCTTCAGCGAAGAATTTCTCTCCCCGTAATATTCGTACATGGCATTTACCAGCCAGTGGAACGCGTGCATATCGTTATTGTAAACCTCGCAGTACAGCCATTTGAGCTCGTCAAATTGCTTTGCAAAACGGTCTGCAAATTCTTTTTCCCATACGTCGGTGGTATTCATAGGCGGTCTCCTGTCATTTTATTTCCGCAAGAGAGGGCATTGCGGGAATCGCGCCGCTGCGCGAGGCTGTAAGCGCTGCGGCTTTGTTTGAAAACTCAACCAGGCTTTTTATTTCGTCCGCATCAAGCTGCGAAGGGCTGTATTTTCCAAGCCTTGCCATAGCGCTTAAAAACGCTCCGAAAAAGGTATCTCCGGCGCCGTTTGTATCGGCAACCTTGACCTTAACGCCGTCGCAGTACCCGGTAAGGTCTCCAGACCGGTAATACGCGCCCTTTGCGCCGAGAGTAAGCAAAATCAGCGAAATACCGTAAGCGTCGGCAAGCTGCTTTGTGCCTGCTTCACAGTCGTCCGTTCCCGTGAGAAGCGGCAGCTCCTCGTCGGAGATTTTCAGAATGTCCACCATGTCGAGCGGCTCTTTCATCTTTTGTACAGCCGTAGCTTCGTCCTCCCAAAGGCTTGCGCGGTAGTTTGGATCGTATGTTACCGCCGCGCCGTACTGCTTTGCGCGGCAAGCCGCTGAAAGAGTCGCTCCGCGCGAGGGCTCGTCCGTCAGGCTGACTGAGCCGAAATGCAGGATACGGGTATTTTTCAGCATATTATCGTCGATATCGTCCTCAGAAAGCAGCGTGTCGGCAAAGCCCTTGCGGTAAAACGCAAAGCTTCGCTCTCCGCTTTCCTGCAGAGAAACAACCGCGAGCGTGGTGTTGGCGGAATCGCTGATTACCATACCGTCGGCGTTTACACCGTTTTGACGTACCGTGTCAAGCAAAAGCCTGCCGAACGCGTCGTTGCCCACCTTGCCTATGAAGGCGGATTTTGCGCCGAGCTTTGCCGCCGCGACCGCGACGTTTGCAGGAGCGCCGCCGGGAAAAGCCGTATACTGCGGAATTCCCTGCGCGGAAACGCCCGTCTGTGTTAAGTCTATCAACATTTCGCCTATGGTTAATAAATCAAGCATACTGACCTCCCGGATTATTACTGATTATTAGCCGTTTAATGTATTAATAAATCGTCTGAACGCCGCTTGTCCGGCTTCATCGCGTTTGAAAACTCCCGCGTCGCAGAGCACCTGCTCAAACACCGCGCCCACCTCGGCGTGAATAATATCCATCGCGTTGTCCGCGTTAAAATCGGGATGATTTTTGAGCAGCTCCTCCGCCCACCGAGCGTGTGACTGCGTTAAGGGGTCGCCGTCCAAGGGCTTTCCGCTTATCAGCGCCTGTCTGACAGCCTCTAGCTCATTTGCCAAACGCGCAGGCAGAACAGCAAGTCCCATAACCTCTATCAAGCCAATGTTTTCCTTTTTGATGTGATGCAGGCTCGGATTGGGATGGTACAGCCCCAAAGGTCTGTCCTCGGTTGTGAGGTTGTTGCGCAGAACCAAATCGCACTCAAATTCTCCGCCGTTCATACGCGCAATCGGGGTTACGGTATTGTGCGGCGTGCCGTCCGTTTCGGCAAAAATATTCGCCGCCCCGTCGGTATAACCGCGCCAGTGCTTTAGAACATACGCGCAGGCCGAGACAAGTTGACTGCGTTCCGCGCTCCTAAGGCGGATAACGGACATCGGCCATTTTACCGCAGCGCAGTGAACCGCAGGGTAAGCCTTCAGTTCAAACGTCTTTTCTTCCTCAGCCGTCGCCATCGCGAAGGTATAGTTGCCGCCCTGAAAATGCTCGTGGCTCAGGATTGAGCCGCCGACAATCGGCAAATCGGCATTCGAGCCGACAAAATAATGCGGAAACTGAGCTACAAAGTCGAACAGCTTGTCAAACACCTCGGCGTCAATTACCATGGGAATATGTTGTTCGTTAAACACAATACAGTGCTCGTTGTAATAGCCATAGGGCGAGTACTGCAAATACCACGGCTCTCCGTGGATTTCGAGCGGAATCGGACGCAGGTTTTGACGCGCAGGGTGGTTTTGATTTCCCGCGAAGCCCATATTCTCGGCGCATAGCTGACATTTTGGGTACGCGGTTGATTTGCTCGCGCGTGCTTTTGCAATATCGCGCGGATCCTTTTCAGGTTTAGAGCGGTTAATGGTGATATCGAGCACGCCGTATTCGGATTTGCTCTTCCATTTCATATCCTTGGCGATACGTCCGGCGCGTACATAATTGGTCTTTTGGCTGATGTCATAGTACCAGTCGGTCGCCTCTTTCGGCGACTTTTCGTAAGCAATGTGAAAATCACGGATAATCTCACGCGGCATAGGCGTTACTATACCCATCAGCAAGGTGTCAAACAAATCGCGGTTTGCGGTGGTGTCCTCGATAACACCGTTTTCGCAAGCGTAATCAATCAGCGGCTGCAACAGCTCGTCAACGGTTTCGCCTTTGTTTTCTGCATCTTCATCCTGCCAGTCGTAAACATGAAGCGCGTCCATAAGCTGATTGCGGATAACCAGCTCGTCAACCTTTTCGATGAGGTGATTGTTAATTGAGTAATCAATCAGTTTTTGAATATTTGCGTAAATCATGGTGCACTCCTATGCTTTAATTTCAACGCCGCCTACCGGGCGGATACGCAGCACATAACAGCTTCCCGCTCCGAACAGCGCGTTCATCTTGCGGACATATTCCTCAGTTTTGAACAAAGGCACAAACGCCTGAATAGTTCCTGCAAAGCCGCCGCCATGTACACGTACCGCCGCGTTATCACCCAAAATAAGGCGGCTCATCATAATTCCCAGCGAAATTCCCTGTTCGGCGGGCTTTGCTTTGGAATAATGGTTCTGTAAAAGGTTGGCGGACGACGCTGCCGAACGGCGGTAAATCTCAAAGAAAGCTTCAATATCGCCGTTGTCGAGTGCCTGAGCCTCGTCAACTGCTCGGCGGTTCTCCTTAAAGTAATGCACCGCGCGCATTACGGCGCGGTCGCTGCACTTGCCGCGAAGTTCCGGAACGGAGCGAAGAAACAGGAATTCATCCACCTCGCGGAGGTATTCCTTGCCAAACTGACGCGCGACCGATTTCATCTCGGCAGGAACGGCAACGTAGTCCTCGGTCAAGTCGGAATGGCTGCCCTTTGTGTCGGTTATGCAGAGGTTGTAGCCTGCTTTTTCAAAATCAAAGCTGTATTTTTCAACATACGGCTTATCGGTATCGAGGAAGTCGATAAAGACAAAACCGCCGTAGGCGCAGACCGTCTGGTCGAGCAGACCGCTGCCCTTTCCGAAATATACGTTCTCGGCGTACTGACCTATTTTCGCAATTTCGGCTTCATCGGCGCGGCAATCGTTATATTTTATGTTGATAATCGTTCCGACAAGCGTTTCAAACGCGGCAGATGAAGACAGACCGCTGCCACTGAGAACATCCGAGGTTGAGTACGCGTCAAAGCCTCCGACGCTAACGCCCATCGCGGCAAAACGCGCGGCTATTCCGCGGATAATCGCGGCGGAAGTGCCTTTTTCTTCCTCGCAAACGGAGAGGTCGTTTAAATCAACTTCAATTCTTCCGTGACCTTCCGATTCCATGCGGATTACGCTTTCATTATGAAAGGCAACAACCGCGATAACGTCAAGATTAACCGCAGCCGCCAACGCGCAGCCATGCTGATGGTCGGTATGATTTCCGCCGATTTCGGTTCTGCCGGGAGCGGAAAAAACGCGGATATCATCGTGCTGAGGGAAAATCTCCGAAAAGCGATTTACCGCGTGAATATATCGTCTCTGCTGACTTTCAATCGCGGTCACAGAAGTTCCGTAGAGGATTTTTAACGCGTGGTCGGCTTTTCCGCCGCGCAAAGCATCAATAAACGTTTGTATCTTCATTTGCAAACACCTCACATATCAAGCATTTTCATTTCTTCCAGTATTTCTTCTTCCGTTTTACCGCTTTCGCCGAGTTCTTCACGACGGGCGGCGTAATAAGCCTTTTCCTCGGGAGTACCGGGCATAATTTTTTTGCCGTCCCCGGTGAGAATAAACTCGCCGTCATCATCAACCAACGGAAGATATTTGTTGTAGTCCTTTATCAGCAAACGTGCGGTGAGCATTGTGATTGCTCCGAAGCCGAAGAAAAACCAACAAAAAGCGTAAAGCGGCATAAGGTGCGGATCGCTGTAGGTCAAATACAGCGGAAAAACATGGAAAAACAGGTTCACGGGAATCCACCACGGCTTATGGAACGCAAAGTAAATGGCGTTGCGGATATGCGCGGAAATTTTACCCTCAAACGCCGCAATGGACGGAAAGGTGTAAATTAACAGCAACGTCAACACTATGCCGATGGCGTACAGGCCGTAGCGGAACCAACTGATGGGTTCGCCCGCATCTAAGCAGATACGCACATCAAAGTAGCCGAACACCATTAACGCGGCGTAGAGCACCCACACGATGGTGGACTGTAAAAAGCTCGTTTTAAAGCCAATCCAAAACTGCTTAAAGGGATTGGTTACGCCGCCGGAGCGCATGGTTTTGAACATCACGCGGTACAGGGCGGTGCAGGACGCACCGATTGTGACGATGGGCAGGCTGAACAGCACAAACATGAGGTTGGCGCCGATGATAATGCCGATTTTCGTCATCAACCTGCCGAACGGGCTGTCGTTGTTCATAAAGGAGTTGATAAAATTGTGCATGACTGCTTACCCCCCATAAATAAAGCGGAGAAAATCCTCTACTTCCTTGATATTTTTACTGTGAGCGCCTATTCCAAGGGCGCAATCGCCGGAGTAAATCTTGTACTTTGTTATCAAAAGACTGTCGCTTACGTCAATTCCCACCGGAACCGGAGCTTTATGCTCCTCATCGTCCTCCGGAGTGTAGTATATAAAACGGTCGGAATACTTTGCCTTCAGCGAGGCGCACGCCTCATCATTCAGGTCAAACAGCCTGCCGCTTTGTCCGAGCGCCGCGAGCGAATCCTTGGACATGGTAATTGCGTCGATTTCACCCGCGTCCGCAAGGCTGACAAAGGCGTTGTAGTAGGCGTTGCCCCGGGCTTGGTTTTGAAGATAATCAAAGTAGCTTTCGGCGTTGAATTCCACCTTTTTCTGCTTTAGGTCGTAGCCCGCATACTCTGTAAAATCCTTCCAGATTTCCGAGCCCGTACCCGCCCTTGCGGTGGTGTTCGCAAAGGTCACGGTAAGCCAGTTGTCCGGGATATTGGTGGTGATGCGGACAACCAAAAACGTTCCTATGCCGATAACCAAAAGCGCGGCGATAATCGGTATTTTGAAATACATCCAAATATACCGTATTTTTTCCGTAAATGGCAAAGACTTTATCTTAGCCTTTTCCTCTGACCATACAATTCTGTTTGGGCTGTTTTTTTCTCTCAGCATTTTATTTAATCCGTATTATATCAAGCTGTTTTGCAGGATAATCTCCCGTTAATCTCTTAAATGTGTAGCCGCCGGACATCAGCGCCGCGCCGCGGCACTCAAACTCTCCGTCAACGGAATATACCGCGTCGGGCAGCAAGCCCTTTAGCTTTACGTGAACCGATGCCGAATTCGCGAGCGGATTGGTAACTACTATATTAAGCACGGCGCGGCTTTGGTCGGCACTGACATATTGCCACGCCATATAGTGCGAGGTGTCACTCATTTTGCTTAAGCGATATAGCTTTCCGCCGTGAATAACCGGCTCTAATTCCTTGTAACGCTCAACCTGCTGTTTAATCTCGGCGCAGTCCTCAGCCGACAGCTTGGTGAGGTCGAGCTCATAGCCGAATGTTCCGGACATCGCGACAACGCCGCGTGTATGCACCGGGGTTTTTCTTCCCGTCTGATGGTTGGGCGACGCGCTTACATGCGCCCCCACGGTGCAGGCAGGGTAACCGAAGGAGGTGCCGTACTGAATTGTCAGTCGCGAGATTGGGTCGGTATTGTCCGAGCACCAAATCTGCGGCGAGTAAGCGAGCATTCCCGCGTCAAAGCGTCCGCCGCCGCCCGCGCAGCCCTCAAAGAGCACATTCGGAAATTTGCGCGTCAGACGGTCGTAAAGGCGGTAAAGACTGAGGTAGTAACGGTGCTGAACCTCGCCCTGACGCGATGACGGAACAGAATGTGAAAATACGTCCGAAATAGGACGGTTAAAATCCCATTTAATATAGTTAATCTTATAATTTTCAAGAAGATTTGAAAGTTTATCAAAGAGGTAATCGTGAACCTCTTTGCGCGATAAATCGAGCACCAGCTGGTTTCGCGCCATCATAGGAGCGCGGTTAGGCGCGGTCATCGCCCAGTCGGGATGTGCGCGGTAAAGGTCGGAATCCTCGCTTACCATTTCCGGCTCAATCCAAAGTCCGAATTTCAAACCGAGAGCGTTGATTTTATCAATCAATCCGTTGAGCCCGTCCGGCAGCTTTTCGGTATCGGGAATCCAGTCGCCCAAGCCGGCGTTGTCATCGTTACGGTTTTTAAACCAGCCGTCGTCGAGCACAAACATCTCAATGCCGAGTTCCTTTGCCTTTTCCGCTATGGAAAGAACCCTTTCCTCGGTGATGTCAAAGTAAGTTGCCTCCCAGTTATTGATAAGCACCGGGCGGTGTTTAAGCTTGTATTCGCCGCGAACGACATTGTTGCGGATAGTCCTGTGGTAATTGTGCGACAGCCGCGTTAAGCCTTGCGCACAGCTCAGGATAACCTCAGGAGTATAAAAGGTATCGCCCGGGGTAAGCTCCCAGCGGAAGCGGTCGTCGTTAATTCCGGTGATTACGCGGACGTTGTCAAACTGGTCGCGCTCCACCTCGGTTTTATGGTTTCCGGAGTACATAAGCATCAAGCCGTAGCAAACGCCCTCATCCTCGTTGGCGTCTCGGTCGCAGATAATGACAAACGGGTTGTGCTGATGGCTTGACATTCCCCTGCCCGAGCTGAGGGTATGCACGCCGTGGAACAGCGGCACGCGCTCAGGCTGACGTTCCATACAGTGTCTGCCGTGGAAGTGCAGCATATCCCATTTTCCGAACGGAAGCTCAAGGCACATTGAGGAAGCCTTGCGCAGCCACATGGGCTCTGTGCCGGCGTTGACAATCGCGGCGGCACGGGTGATGATATCAAGCTCTTCAAAAACGCCGTAATACAGCTTAACCTCGGCGTTAACGGCAAAATCCTTTAGCAAAATAATCAGCGTGTGCACGGTTTCTCCGTTATCGTATACCGAGGGCAACCCGGGAATTTCATACTTACCATCGACAATTTCGTGAGAGACATAACGGAACTCGGCACAGCGGCTGCCGTCCGCGAACGAGGCGCGAAAGCTGGTAATACGGTAATCGCCTACGCCGAAGGAGGTGAACTCCTGCGCCATACTGTCGAGCGAATAGTCGCGGTTGTTGCGCATATCATAGGGATTGCCCGAAAAGCCGTGGTCGTAGGTGCGGAACGGATAGGACATGTCGCTCTGTCCGGTTTTTTCTCCGTAATACAGATGCTGCAGATAACCCATACCGTCCACCTTCATTTGATAACAGGTGGCGGCAGTTTCCAAAATAAACTGTTTCGTGCTTTCGTTATAACGGATGCTCATTTTCATTCTCCTTTTTGCTCGGATTGCTGTTGATGTCTGTACTCTCTCGGACTAATGCCGTAATAGGATTTAAATATCTTTGAAAAGGTCAGCGGATTATCATATCCGACATTGTGCGCAATCTCCTGAATCGGGTTACTTGTCTCCGCCAACAGCTTGCAGGCGCGGCGCAGACGGCACTGCAGCAAAAATTCCTGTGGCGAAACACCGGTCGCTTTCTTAAAGATTGTGGTGAGATAGCTGCGGTGAATTCCTATATTTTTCGCGACGGTGGAGATTGTCGCCGTGGCGTAATTGGCGCGGATAAAGTTTACCGCGTACTCCACATAGCTGTCCGCCTGATAGTCGCGTGATTTGTGAACCTTTTTTTCGAATTCAATGTAGGATTCTATTGCAAGACCGATAAACTCGAGCAGCCTGCCGGTGTTATAATAAACCGCCGAGGTCTTTAGCTCCGCGTTATTGAGCAAACGCTGAACCAGCGAGAAAAAGCGCTGTTGATCAATATTACATTCAAGGACGTTGACGTTATCAAAGAATCCGGCTTTTTCTATACTTTCCTTGGCGATTTTTCCGTCAAAAGCCATCCAGCAATACGTCCACGGATCCTCGCTGTCCGCTCTGTACCAAGTTTCCTCACCGGGTTTGGTAATGAACATCTGCCCGAAGTGCAGCTTTTGCTCAACGCCGTTCACGCAAAGCGTGCCCTTGCCCTCCAAAATAATGTGCAGATGATAGCCCGTACGGTCCTCCGTGTTAAAGCAGTAGTCGGGCATACAGTGCTCAACTCCGCACAGCTTTAAGTATATGTCGTCAGTGATGCGTTTGGAGTACACCAAGCATCTGTAATCGGGTGTTTCATGCATTTCGGTCGGTTCTGCGGTAATATTCTCTTTTACCATTAGGTTCACCTCCGGGAAAGCCTGTCTTAACACTTATTAAAAGCTGTTTATTAATAATCTTACAAATTTTAATAAATGTCAATCGTTTTTACCGAATATAAGATAAGAAACATTTAAAATGCCGGAGATATCTTTCGATACCTCCGGCACATCGGTTAAATTCAGGATTTTCATCCCATACTGCTATTGTGTGCTTACAGCTTTCCGCCCGAGGTTGCTATACCTTCTACAAATTGCTTTTGGAAAATGACATAAATGATAATCATCGGTACAACAGCCAAAACCGCAGCAGCCATCATGGTGGGATAATTGCTGCTGAACTGTCCCTGCATTTTTGCCAAGCCCGCGGAGAGAGTAGTGGTCTCCGCCTTGGTGCAAACAATCATCGGCCACATCAGGTCCTTGAACGCGAACAACGCGGTAAAGATACCGAGCGATACCATCGACGAACGGGTTAAGGGCATCATAATGCGTAAAAAGCGTTGACCGATGTTGCAGCCGTCGATATCCGCCGCTTCTTCCAAATCCTTGGGCAGTCCTTCGTAGCCGGTTTTCAGCAGGTAAGTACCGAACGCGGTAACAATACCCGGGAATACCAAGCCCGAAATGGTGTTGAGCAAGCCGAGCTTGCTGACCATCAAATACTGCGGAATGATAAAGATTTGCGCCGGAATCATCATCTGAACCAGCACCAGCGCGAAAAAGAAGTTCTTGAGCGGGAATTTCAGTCTGCCGAACGCGTAACCTGCCATAGTAGCCGTCAGACAAGCGCAGATAACGCGGAACAGAATCATCAGCAGAGTGTTTTTGTACAGAATAATGAAGTTATAGCTCTGCCAGACCTCGCCGAAGTTTTCCCAATGCCAGCCATGAGCCGGGAAGATATAGAACGGGTCGACGGAAATAGCCTCCTGATTGGTTTTCAGAGCCGTCAGAATCATCCAGACGAACGGAACCAGCATGATAAAAGCCATAATCAGCAGGATGACATACATCGCTACCTTGCTGGCAATGTTTCTTGCGCGAGCACTTTGCATAACTCAGTTCCCCTTTCTTACGGATGATAAACCAGCTTCTTCTCTGCGCGCTGCATAATGAAAGTAACAATCATGATGAAGATTACCAGGAACACGACGATGGTGGCGCCGTAGCCCTTGTCGCCGTTGGTGAACGCGTAGGTGTAGAAGAGGTAAACAATGGACTGCGTATTCTCGAGCGCGAGGTTGGTTTTATCCATAACCATGAACATCAGATCGAAGATGGTGAGCGCGCCGATGATACGGGTCTGAACGATGAAGAAGGTGGTCGGCGAAAGCAGCGGAACCGTGATGTGGAAGAACTGACGGATGCCGGTAGCGCCGTCAATTTCCGCGGCCTCGTAGTAGTCGCCGGGGATTTCCTGCAGGCCTGAGATAAACAGAACCATGTTATAACCGATAACCGACCAAACGCCGATGATACCGATAGAAATCCATGCGATTTTTGGATCGGAGATCCATGCGACATTGGTGCCGAACACATTGTTCAGCAGACCAAACTGCTGGTTGTAGAGCCACTTCCATACCATGGCGACAGCCGCCGGGGCGCAGACCATGGGGAGGAAGAAGATGGTACGAAAAACAGAGGTACCCTTGAGCTTTTTGTTGAGGAACACAGCGAGTATCAGTGCGATAACAACGCCAAAGGGCACTTCAATCAGCGCGTACTTGATGGTGTTCCACAGTGAATGCCAGGTTTCACCGGCGGTGAAGACCTTCGCGTAGTTTGCGAAACCTATAAAAACATTGCCCTTACCGAAGTCGCCCGTTTTGCAGAACGATTGCCAAACGGTATCGATCGCCGGGTAGAAGTTGAGTGCAATCAGTCCGATGATGGTAGGCGCGATAAAGCATAAAGCCCAGATGGCTTCACGTTTTTCCGCCTTGGTGCGCTTCTTCCTGGGCGCTAACTGCTTCATAAGTTCCCTCCTTTGCCTCATAAAGTTTGATTGTCCGGCGGATGCTGCCATCCGCCGGAACGATAGTAACTGCCAATTACAGATTATTCAGCTTTAATAGCGTCTTCAATAATCTTCTGCGCGTTGTCGCAAGCCTTGGACATCAGCTCAGCGTCGTCGGGCTTCTGCCAGGGATCGAGGAATGCGCCTGCCTGCTGGAGAGCGTCTTCCCAAACGGTAGTCTTGCGGGTGTAGGGACGGAAGTAGAGGCTGAAGTTCTCAGCGTCGAGGAAGGGCTTGATGTCCATGCCTTCAAAGGCGTTGGCAAATGCGTCGGATACGCCGGTCATACCGCCCATGGTAACACCCTTTTCCGCCTGCAGCTTCTGACCTTCTTCGGAGCAGAAGTAGGAAATCAGGCTGTAGCAGGATTCGGGATCCTTAACCGCTGCGGAAGCAGCCCAGCCAAGTCCGTTGTAAGCGGACCAGCGCTCATCCTTTTCGCAGGTGCCGTTGCCGTTGCGGTCCGCATAAGGCAGCAGCGCCCAAGCGTAATCCGCGTGGTTTTCAGCGGTGTAGAAGGAGTTGATCATCCAGGAGCCCTGGGTAATCATGCCGACCTTGCCGGACATGAACAGGGAGTCGGTGCCGGTCTCGGCAACAACGGACTGCGGAGCGCCTACGGTGAGGAGCTGACGCATCATCTCCATGCCCGCCTTACTCTCGGCGCCGCCGATGGTGGTGCCCTTGTGGTCTTCGGTGATAACCTGTCCGCCGTAGCTGTAAATCAGGTTGTACCAGCCGTCCTGGTTGTTGGAGGTGTTCATCGCCATGCCGTAAACATCGCCCTTAGAGCCTTCGGTAATCTTCTTGGCGGCCTCGTACATGTCTGTCCAGGTCCACTTGTCGGTGGGATAATCTACCTTATACTTATCAAAGATAGCCTTGTTGTAGAGCAGCGCGATGGTGTCGTGATCCTTCGGCAGCGCGTAAACATTGCCGTCGGAACGGGTGTAGAGGTTCTTGACTCCCTCGTAGTACTTGGACATGTCAATCTTGCTGTCCTTCTCAATGTAATCGTTGAGCTTGAGGAGAACGTCGTTTTCCATGTACATCTGAGCGGTGTTGGAGTGCATCCAGAAAACGTCGGGCATGGTGCCGCCGGAAGCGCCTGCTTCAAGGAGCGTCCAGTAGTTGTCCCAGTCTACGACTTCGACGTTGACCTTAACGCCGGAGGTCTCCGTCCACTTGTCGGCGATTTCCTGAATACCCTTCTGCTGGTTGGCGTCCCAGATGTTGACGGTGATGGATCCCGCCTTTGCGCCGGAGCCGGAGCTTTCGGAGCTGCCGGAGCCGGAGCTTGAAGAACCGGAGCCGCCGGAGCCGCCGCACGCGGTGAGAGCGGTAGTGCACATCATCGCCGCGAGTAAGAGAGCTGCTAATTTTTTCATGTAGTTTCCTCCTAAAAAATTATTATTTGCAATCTGCACAAAGTCTGCTGCCCTGTGCCTTACGGGTTTATTCTACTACGATAACTAACATTTTGCCATAGCGGAATGTCACCAAAACATAGAAAAATGTTATCATTCTCTTCTTTTTTTGAAGAAAAAAAGCCATTTAGAACACAAGTGTATTCACAACCGTATTGTGATTTTACCAAAAATATTCTTTATTTAAGGAAAATATATGGATGGAATCATGGTAATATATTGCGCTAAATCTCAGAGAGGGAGAACCGAAAACGCCAAACCTGTCATTTTTGATAAAATTTTAACGAGATTATGAAAAACTTTTCTAAAAAACAACCGTATTCGTCATGATTTACAAAAGAAAGAGCTTATTTTAGAAAATTTAACTAAAGTTCTTGTTTTGTAATAAAAACACATAACATTTCGCCATGTATTAATGACATATACCCATACTAATTTCCGCTTGTTTCGCTTACACTAAAAGTGACCCTTTGACCGGAGGGCAAGAACCGGTCAGCTTAATTCCTATGGCGCCGTATCACTCCACAGTATGAGCGGCGTACATCAACAAGGAGGTTTTATCAATTCCGTCAGACTCACGGTGCGGCAGTGTGGAGACCTGTCGTAATGCGGAGCAGCTCAGCGCAGCTGCCTGCGAGGTAGTATTTGCGGAGGCAGTATTATCAGAGTCGGGCTTATGTCAGAAGTCATTTTGAAAGGCATCAAAAAAATCTATGACAACAAAGTTACCGCAGTCCACGACGTCAACCTGACAATCAAGGACAAGGAATTCATCGTTCTGGTCGGACCCTCCGGTTGCGGTAAATCCACCACGCTCCGCATGGTTGCAGGTCTGGAGAGCATTTCGGAAGGCGAGCTGTATATTGACGGCAAGCTGATGAACGACATTGTTCCCAAGGACAGAGACATCGCGATGGTATTTCAGAACTACGCACTCTATCCTCACATGACCGTCCGTGACAACATGGCGTTCGCGCTCAAGCTCAAGAGAACGCCCAAGGCGGAAATCGAGAAGAAGGTCAACGAGGTTGCAAACATTCTCGACATCACCCAGTACCTCAACCGCAAGCCCAAGGCGCTTTCCGGCGGTCAGAGACAGCGCGTTGCCATCGGACGCGCCATGGTCAGAAACCCGAAGGTATTCCTGATGGACGAGCCTCTCTCCAACCTTGACGCCAAGCTCAGAAACGAGATGCGCGCCGAGATTATCAAGCTCAGAAAACGTATTGACACCACCTTTATGTACGTTACCCACGACCAGACCGAGGCAATGACGCTTGCCGACCGCATTGTTATTATGAAGGACGGCTATGTCAACCAAATCGGTACCCCGCAGGATTTGTTCAACAAGCCCGTTAACCTGTTTGTTGCCGGCTTTATCGGCATGCCCGTGATGAACTTCTTTAAGGGAAGCAAGCTGCTGCTTGAAAACGGCAAGTATTATGCCGAAATCCACGGTGTGAAGTTTGAACTCAGCGACTTCCAGCAAAAGGCATTGAAATCCAAAAATGTGCAGCCCACCTCGATTGTAGCCGGTATCCGTCCGCAGCACATCACCGTCGGCAGCGGCAAGCTGTCCGCCAAGGTAGAGGTCAGCGAAATGATGGGCACCGAATACAATATCCATGCTGCCAGCGGCGAAGACAACGTCGTGATGGTAATTCCCACCATCGGACTGGGCGCCGATGTTTCGATGGGTAAAACCATTCAATTTGACGTAGCTCCCGAGTTGATTCAGCTGTTTGACGAGGCGTCCGGCAACAACCTGATTTGGTATGACGAATCCTCCGCCAAAGCTAACGCACCCGTTTGCGCCGAATATTAATTCGCTTATTCCACTGTATTAAAATGATGGTAAGAATCTTTTTTCATTTTGATGCACCTTTTCTTCAAAAAGCAGGCTCAAAGGGATTTGAGCCTGCTTTGCATTTGTCAGGAAGGAGATATGTATGGATTCGAAATTTGTTAATCAATTTACCCGCACCTTTGAGGTGGAAAAGGAGCTGTACCGCTACCTGCACCTCACTTCCCCACCCATGTGCGCCGCGTTGATTATTATCGGCACCGTGATGGTGATTGACGTTGCGGCAAGCATTGTGCTCGGCATGAATTATGCCAACATGGCGGTGTTCGCGATGTGCATTATTCTGCTGTTCGTGCTGTTTTTCCGCTACTTCTCGGCAATCCAGAGAGGCAAGGAGCGTTTTGCAGAAGACACAAACAACAAGGGCAAGGTCACAGTGACGTCAACCGTCACTGTGGATAAGGTCATCAGCGAAACCTCTGACAGAGAAACTCCCGTTGAAGTGCCGTTCAAAAATGTCAAAAAGGTTTTTGTAACCGAGCATTACTATATGCTTTACACCGACGAAAAATTGGTGTATGCTTTTAAGAAGGGCGCGTTTGAAAAAGGCAAGGAGGAAGAATTCTTGCCCTTCATCCGCAATCGGATTGAAAGCAACAAACGCCGCCGGACTTAATCAGCGAAAAGGGAGATTTTTATGACAGTAACCGCACAGCCATTCGGCACAACCTCAAACGGTCAAGCCGTGACGAGGTATATACTTCGCAACAACCGCGGGATGCAGGCGGCTGTGCTCAGCTATGGCGCGGTTGTTCAAAGCGTTATTGTACCCGACAAAAACGGAGTAATGCGCGATGTGGTCTTGGGCTATGACAATATAAGCGATTACGAAAATAACTTTTGCTTTTTCGGGGCGTTTATCGGCAGATACGCGAACCGCATAAAAAACGGCGAATTCACACTCAACGGCAAAACCTACCGATTAAAACACACCTACGCCGCTCACCATCTGCACGGTATTTTTTCGTTCAAAGTCTACGACGGTGTTATTGAGGATGACGCAGTGGTATTCCGCTTGACAAGTCCGCCGTCCGAGGAAGGCTACCCCGGTACGCTGAAAGCCGAGCTTCGCTACCGTATAACGAATGACAACGCGCTTGAAATCAGCTACGCCGCCGTCTCCGACGAGGACACTGTTATCAATCTGACAAATCATTCTTACTTTAATCTCAACGGTCATGACGGCGATAATATTTTGCGACATATACTTCAGATAGACGCCGAAAGTTTCACTGAAATCGACCGCGAGGGTATTCCGACCGGCAGAATTACGAATGTTAAGGGTACAGCGCTCGACTTTCGCAAAGCAAAGGAAATCGACGATGATATTTTCAGCAAAGAAGCGCAGATTGCAAACGCGGGCGGCTACGACCACAATTTGATTTTTCATAAACCGAGCGGAGAATTCCGCAAATTTGCCGTTGCAAAGAGCAGTAAAACCGGAATCACGCTGACCGCTTACACTACGGAGCCCGCCGTTCAGCTTTACACCGGAAACTTTGTAAACGCCAAAGGCAAAGGTGGCGTTCATTATGGAAAATTCAGCGGTTTCGCGCTGGAGGCGCAGCATTACCCCTGCTCCCCTAATTTTCCGGAATTCCCCTCAACCGTCTTAAAAAAAGGCGATACTTATTATCAAAGAACCGCTTACCGTTTCTCCGTTGAATAGCCGACAATTTGATTGTTTATCTGTAAGTGCGACTATCCAAATTAAAATCAATAGTAACATTCTCTGATAATCGCCGCAAAACATTAAAGGTTGACGTCTCCGACATCAATAATGTAACCTCGCTGTATCACCGGACAATACAACACTTGGAAGCGAATATCAACTATCCCAAGTGGTCTCCGGCGCATCCGAGTGACCAAGGCATCGCTGATGCTGTCAGAATCGGTGAGCAATATATGTGTTATAAAAACGGTCATGTGCTCGGTGCTGTCGTGTTGAACGAGAATCCGGAGGGATATTATGAAGCCGGAGAATGGCGCAGAAATCTGAACGCGGGAGAGTATCTGGTTATCCACGCTTTATACTAATTTCAGATTCAATGCTTTGCACGCCCCTGCGAGTATGGCAAACGGTGTCCTGAAAAAAACAGCTTCCGGAACTTTTCACCGGAAGCTGTTTTCATTATACATATTTCTCTGCGGCAAGCGGTTTACTGACAAAGAACTCCTCACTGAGCGGATTTCGTCTTCTTTCTTTTGCCAATATATTCCGCAAGCAGTATGGTGATGCCGGCTCCGGCGAGCAAGCCGATGACCACACCGATTGCAAGAGAGCCGCCGGAGAACACTGAGCCGGCAACCATCAAATCCTTTACAGTTGCGGTTTCGTTCTTAAAGTATACATAGGTGCCGTCGTTGGGGTCGTTGTAGCAGTAAAATTTGCTGGTAAGGTTAAAGGCGTTTGACTCGCCAAAGCGATGGATGCCGGTGGTGTAGCCCTCGGGAATGTCGCCGCTGCCCATTTTTAATTTAAGCGAATCCGCGAGAATCGGCATACCGTTCTCGTACTTGACGCTATAGAGGGAGAGCCACTGCGTACCGACGTCGCCGTTGAGGTCGTTGCGATCCTTTAGTATCTTATGGTTTTCCTTTTCCACATCGCTGCTGCCGTCGGTGCGGTTGCAGAGGACTGTCTTATAGTAAGCGGTCTGGTTTTTAATCATCACCGTCTCGCCCTTTTCGTTGGTGGCGGTGATGTCGGTTCTTTCAACAATATATTTGGGAATCGGCACGAATTTAACCTTGTAGTAATCCATCATCTCTTTGATGGTGGTGTAGATAGATACGCCTGCCAGAACCGCGCCGAGAACGGTAAAGCCCACGGCAAGGTATTTACAAACATTTGACTTAACAGATACCTCGGTAATCGCGTTTTTGAATTCTTCGGAATTCTGGTATTTTAGCATTGTATCATAGTCCAGATTATATCTTTGACCCCATTGCTCGAACAATCGTAAATTGATAGTAGAATCAGAAAGTTGAACATTGTGTTTCATTTTCATGAGCATATTAAATGAGTTGTCCGTTGCTTTGGTGAGCTGATCCATTTTATTAAGAGCGGCTTGGTTAATACGAACGGTAAGCGTCGGCTTAATCTGGCTATCGATAATTAAGGTAGTAACCGCCGCGATGCCGGACGCTGCCGTGCAGCCCCAGAGCACACAGCCTAAATTACTAAGCGCAAACGCGGGCTTAGCCTCCTGCGAGTTTGCCTTTGCGCGCAGCGCGGCGTCTGTCAGCGCGACTCCGCCCTTTTCGTAGATTTCACGGTTTACGTCCTGATAGATAGAGGCGGACTGAACGTCATTCATATCTACTTTTTTATAACCGTTTTCATCCGTAACCGCCATCAAAATCATATCCTTGAGGCTGAGGAAGTCGAGACCGGCAAGCTGACCGCCCGTGAGAGAATCGACAATCGGGTAAAGCTCGCGGACAATTTCGCCATCTTCAAATTCCGTCTTATCTCTTTCAAATAATTCCAGCAGCGTACCGTCGCCGTATTCGGTAGCTTCAAGGACGTTATAGACAACCATATTTTCAGCCGCTCTGCCGCCCTTGAGCATGGTTTCCTCTTTGCTGTACGCCTGCACGGTCGCTTTGCCCTTTTCTTCTTCGGACATATTTGGATTTGTATTGATCTCTTCTTTATTTTCCGCATCTGACTTAATGACTTCATCCGCCTTTTTGACCGAGTTGTCATAGTTAATCAGAATTTCGTTGAAAGCCTCCCACTTGTCAAGGATTTTTTTGGCGTTGTCGTTATAGCGCTTGTCAAGCTCCTGATTGATTTCGGAGGGCGTCATATTGGGATTTTCTTCCTTGACAGCCTCGGTCAGCTTTTCAAGGCTGGTTGCCTTGAATCTGTCAAGCCATGTGCTGCCTGTTGAGTCCGCGGCTTTTGTCAGCAGCGTTTCCATCAGCTGAACAGCCTGACCGTTGCCCTGCATCAACAGCGTAAGGATATCGCAGTGGCGCCACTTTTGTTCATTTGAAAGCTTGTTGTAGGCATCGTCGCCAAGCTCGTACCTTGTTTCATTGATAAGCAGGTCGCCCAGAGCGTTTCCGTCGCAATCGTCGTCAGTCAGCTTGTTAAGCTGCTCTCTGAAATAATCAGCGCGCTTGAAATTGGCGGTATTATTCGGCTTTGCAAGGTTCTCGCGGTATTCCTTCAGGG
The DNA here is from genome assembly GCA_947170465.1 of uncultured Clostridia bacterium. GTDB lineage: Bacteria > Bacillota > Clostridia > Oscillospirales > Acutalibacteraceae > Ruminococcoides. The sequence goes on along the minus strand of CAMVTS010000022.1, from coordinate 658 downwards.
TTGTGATAAACCTGTCGACAAACGGCTTAATCTGGGTGTCCATGTGGGTTTGCATCAGCTTTTCGTAATCCTCGTAGCTGTAGCCGCCGTCCATGTTCATGACCGCAAGGTCGGTGATGGCGTCTTTCGCGTTGTCGGTGGTCTTGTAGCCCAGATAGACAATCTTCTGGTTGGGACCGCCCTTGAGAATGCTCTTGGAGCCCGCGTCCTTGTTGAGATCGGCATAATTGCCGCTTTCGTCTGTGAGAATCGTATAGCCCTCGTCAAGCAGCTCCTTGGAAGCCTGCTCGGAGGTTACGCCCATGCCGACCTTGACCTCGCTGATGTATTTCTTTCCGTTATTGTCCGCCGCCGAGGCGACAAGCTGTGCCGGAGAGAGTACCAGCATTGTCATACAAAGTAATGCTGATGTAATTGCAATAAGTAATTTTTTCATAGGATATGCCTCCGTCATATAAATATTTACAGTGATATTATAACACACTTTGGGGGACAACAGGGGGACAAAATTGAAAAAAATTCATTAATTTTTAAATTTTTCGAAAAAAACGTTTCTAGCATAAGCTCTCCCCTTCTTCGCCGGTAAGCGTCTCCTTCAAAATAATAAGGCTGCCGCAGAGCCTTTCGGTTTGCGGCAGCCTATTTTTCGTTTTATGCG
>CAMVTS010000021.1 GCA_947170465.1 uncultured Clostridia bacterium | reverse complement strand
ATGGCATTATTTTTACCATCATCGAAAGACAAACGCTAGTTTTTCGACAAACTGAACCGGCGCATAACATTTCGTTATGCGCCGGTTGGCTGTTTGTTTACATTTTTTTGGTTCTGTAAATAATGAATACGGTGGAGAACGCGCCAATCAACGCGAGCAGCGCGATACCGGCAAGACTGCCTTCGCCGGTCTGAGGAACGCCGTTGGTGTCCTCCGCCTGGGCGCTGAGGGTCAGGGGTTCTGCTTCCTCGTAATTCATTTCCTCTGCGTCCGGCGTCTCGTCGGTGTCGCAGTCGGGAAGCTCAACCTTATGGAGCTTCCAATGAGCAAAGACGGTGGTGTCCTTTTCAAACACCGTGTTCAGGTCAATCATCTCACCGTCCTCGGTGGGGTAGGTGAACCAGCCGAGGAACTCATCGCCCTCCAGAACCGCGACAGGCAGGGTTTCCAGCGTACCGTCGGTACCGGTGACAAGCGCAGGCGTATCGCAGGTGCCGCCGTTGGGATCAAATACAACGGTGTAAACCTTCTCTTCCGCGTCAACAAAGTTCAGAGAGTTGCCTTTGATGAAAATAGCGGTGTCCTTGATAGAGTCGGAAACGTCCGCAACGGCAAGATAGAGTCCTACGGGCTTGCCGTTTTGGATTACCTTGTTGCCCTTGCTGTTGACCAGCTTGGAGGCGTTGGCGGTGAACTTGGAAGAGTAGCCCTGATAACCAAAGCCGTAACCGTTGACGGTGTATTCGGGGTTATAGGTGTAGTATTTGCTGTTTTTTGTGTAGTTTTTCTCGCCGTTCTGCATGGTAACGGTGTTGGAAACATTCGTGATCTTGCCTGCGGGAGTCAGCGCGATGTTGAACTGCTCGCCGGTTTCGCTGTCAACAACCACCAGCGCGAAAACATCATTATATTGTGCAGGCTGGTCGTATTCGTTGGAAGCGAAGAAGTAGTCAAAGGTCAAAAACTCACTGGTGGGTGTGAGCGCGAATGACATGGAAGCCGCGTCGTGGGTCGAGAATTCACTCAACGTACCGAGATACGCGTCTCCGTTTCCGTAAAGAGAAGTGCTCTGACCTTCTTTTGCAAAGGCAGTCTGCGCGTTGCCTGTAGAGAGAATGATACCGCTGTTGAAGGGCAGTCCCATATCCTCGGGCGTCTCAAAGAGCGCGAACTGATCACTGTTGCCGTTCATCTGACAGTCGGATGACTCGACGCCGTCGCCGAGCATTGCCTGTACGGGCTCGTCAGGGCTGGCAATTTCCTTTGTGACAGGTTTTGATACCGCCGCGAAAACCGGTACCGTCGTCATCGCCGCTGCCGCCAGTACAACTGCGGCGACTGCCATGGATTTAAAGATTTTGGAATTCAAAATAATACCTCCTCATATTATCTACAAAAATATAATATCATCTATAGTGATAAAAAGCAAGAGACATTTTCAATAAAAAAACATTTCAGAGTTTGTCGTGAAAATTACGATACTTTAGTACTTTACTTTGTTGAAATCGCACAAACAGGGGTATACGCATTTTGAGAACTCGTCTATATCTTGTATCTCCGGCAGCAAGACCACAATTTATTGTGTTGTAAAAATGCCAATTTTGTAACTTGACATGTTGTTTTTATGGCTCCCAAATGGGGCAAAAATGTCCCTTTAGCTTTTTTGAATTCTCCGAAAACCGCGTAGCCATGCCGTTTTACACGGTTGACAAGGCTTTGACAAGCTGTTACAGCGACAACAAGATAATGGGCTTATTTCTTTTTAAGAATACTATATCTTGTGTTTTTGGGAAAAATAACACTTGATTTTCCCAAAATAGTGATGTATAATAAATTCTGCACGCAGCTGATAACGATTTTGAATTAACAGATAGATTTTGAAATGACGTAAAGGAAGGAACAACATATGAAGATTATTAAACGCAACGGGTCCGAGGAGGACTTCAACATTGAAAAGATTATCAACGCCATCCGCAAGGCGAACAATTCCTCTGACAGTCCGTTTCTGACGGAAGAACAGATTACGGATATCGCCGACTACGTGGAGTACCGCTGCAACAAGATGAAGCGCGCGGTTTCCGTTGAGGAAATTCAGGATATGGTGGAGGATCAGCTCATGGCAAAGGGCGCTTTCGAGCTTGCCAGACGCTATGTCCGCTACCGCTACACCCGTTCGCTGGTGCGCAAGGCGAACACCACCGACAACCGGATTCTCTCCCTCATCGAGTGCAACAACGAGGAGGTCAAGCAGGAGAATTCCAACAAGAATCCGACCGTCAACAGCGTTCAGCGCGACTATATGGCAGGCGAGGTCAGCCGCGACCTCACGCGCAGAATCCTGCTTTCACCCGATATCATCGAGGCTGACAAGCAGGGCTTGATTCACTTCCATGATTCCGATTATTTTGCCCAGCACATGCACAACTGCGATTTGGTCAATCTGGAGGATATGCTGCAGAACGGCACTGTCATCAGCGATACGCTGATTGAAAAGCCCCACAGCTTCTCGACCGCCTGCAACATCGCCACCCAGATTATCGCGCAGGTCGCCAGCAACCAGTACGGCGGTCAGAGCATCAGCCTGGCGCATCTGGCTCCCTTTGTGCAGATTTCGCGTGAAAAAATCCGCCGTGAGGTGCTCGCGGAAATCGAGAGCCTCGGCGCGGAGGTCACGCCCGAAAAAGTCAGCGAAATCGTTGAGCTGCGTCTCCGCAAGGAGGTCAACCGCGGCGTGCAGACCATTCAGTACCAGGTTGTCACCCTGCTGACCACCAACGGTCAGGCGCCGTTCGTCACCGTCTATATGTACCTCAACGAGGCAAAGAACGAGCAGGAAAAAGCCGACCTCGCCATGATTATTGAGGAAACCCTCAAGCAGCGCTATCAGGGCGTCAAGAACGAAGCCGGCGTGTGGATTACGCCCGCGTTCCCGAAGCTCATTTACGTGCTGGAAGAGGATAACGTCCGCGAGGGCAGCCGTTACTGGTATCTCACCGAGCTTGCCGCCAAATGCACCGCCAAGCGCATGGTGCCGGACTACATCTCCGAGAAGGTCATGCTGGAGCTCAAGGGCGACGTTTACACCTGCATGGGCTGCCGCAGCTTCTTAACGCCCGACCGCTTCACCGACGCGGGCGTGGGCAATATCGCCAATGCCGGCAACTACGAGCCCGGCAAGCATAAATACTACGGCCGCTTCAATCAGGGCGTTGTCACTGTCAATTTGGTTGACATCGGCTTGAGTGCCAACCGCGATATGGAAAAATTCTGGAAGATTTTCGACGAGCGCATGGAGCTTTGTCACCGCGCTCTCCGTGCCCGTCACGAGCGTCTCAAGGGCACCCTGTCCGACGCGGCGCCGATTCTCTGGCAGTACGGCGCGCTGGCACGTCTGAAAAAGGGCGAGACCATCGACAAGCTGCTCTACGGCGGCTATTCCACCATCTCTCTCGGCTACGCCGGTCTGTGGGAGTGCGTCTACTCCCTGATTGGCAAGAAGCTGACCGAGGAAGAGGGCAAGGAGCTGGGCTTGCAGATTATGAAGAAGCTCAACGAAGCCTGCGCAAAGTGGAAGGCGGAGGAAAATATCGACTACAGCATCTACGGCACACCGCTGGAGAGCACGACCTACAAGTTTGCCAAGTGCCTGCAAAAGCGCTTCGGCATTATCAAGGGCGTGACCGACCGCAACTATATCACCAACAGCTACCACGTTCATGTCACTGAGGAAATCAACGCCTTCGACAAGCTCAAGCTCGAATCCGAGTTCCAGGCGCTTTCTCCGGGCGGCGCTATCAGCTACGTCGAGGTTCCCAACATGCAGGACAACATTCCGGCGGTGCTCCGCGTCATGCAGTTCATCTACGAGAACATCATGTACGCCGAGCTGAACACCAAGAGCGACTACTGTCAGGTCTGCGGCTACGACGGTGAAATCGCCATTGTCGAGGAGGACGGCAAGCTGCTCTGGGAGTGCCCCAACTGCCACAACCGCGACCAGGACAAGATGAACGTCGCGCGCCGCACCTGCGGCTATATCGGCACCCAGTTCTGGAACCAGGGCAGAACCCAGGAAATTCAGGAGCGCGTGCTGCACCTGTAATTATCCGTGTGACAAAAGAATGTAGGGTTTGGTCTTGACCAAACCCTACTGTTTTTGAGAAGGTAGACTATGAATTACGCAGAAATCAAAAATTTTGACATCGCCAACGGCGAAGGCGTCCGCGTGTCGCTTTTCGTGTCGGGCTGCACCCATCACTGCAAAAACTGCTTCAACAAGGAAACCTGGGATTTTGCCTTTGGCGAGCCGTTTACGGAGGAAACCGAGGGGCTGCTCTTAAAGGAGCTGGCGCCCGATTATATCGACGGCTTGTCCCTGCTCGGCGGCGAGCCCTTTGAGCCGGCGAATCAGGCGGCGCTGCTGCCGTTTTTAAGGCGCGTGAAGGAGCGCTTTCCGCAGAAAAATATCTGGTGCTACTCCGGCTATCTCTTTGACAAGGAGCTGCTCTCCGACAGCCGCGCACGGTGTGAGCATACCGACGAAATGCTCTCCCTGCTCGACGTGCTCGTTGACGGCGAGTTTGTGCAGGATTTGTACAGCATCACCCTGCAGTTCCGCGGTTCCTCCAACCAGCGTATTATCGACGTGCAGAAGTCTCTGAGAACAGGCGGGGTTATCCCCTATATCCCCAAAAGCGGAAAAATATAACAACGGACGGCCGCCGGCCGTCCGTTTTGCGTTATGTAATAATAAATGTCGGAATCCACACGGTAAGCATCCGCAGAAACGCCGCGTACAGCAGGAACAGCGCCATCACGCCGAACCATTTCAGCACCATCATGACGATATCCATCCACTCCACATGGTCGCCGAAGCTGTCCGCACGGTGACGGACGATGTAAACCGTCAGCAGCACCGGCGGCGCGAACATGAGCACCACGCTGATAAGCTCGGTGACGAAAAAGCTGCTCTGACCGCGCAGCACCATCACCAGCGCGATGATATTGATCGCCAGCATGGCAATGATGGCGGCGATTTTGTAGCCGTGATTCAGCCAGAAGGCTTTTTTCGGGGTCATGCTGCTTCCTCCGGCTGTCTGGCGCAGCCCTCACACATGGCGACGAAGATGAAAAACAGCGGCGTGGCTATCGGGAGCGCGATATTGACGGTTGCCTGCGCGAGATAGCAAACCACAGCGCCGGCACAGGAAAGCGCCACAGGCACCTTTTTGGAAGCCTTGAAGCCGCGGACCAGCGCGCTGCCGGTGAAAGCGAGGTAGGAAATCGTACCGACCAGCCCAATCGTAATCAGGTAGTTGATGTACTCGTTGTGCGCCGCGTCGGTGGAGCTGTTGCCGTACTCCTGCAGCTGTGAGAAATACGGCTCAAACGCGAAGTAGAAGGTGTCCGGACCGGTGCCGAAGAGCTTCTGCCAGAGATTCGCGTCGCCGAAGATATTGAACGAGCGCAGCCACATGATACCTCTGTGCGTACCCCATGCGTCATTCATTCGCAGGAGCTTTTCCATACTGCCGAGGTCGGTTTTCGTGTCAATCACGCTGAAATAGAAGAACACGCCCAGCACAGCGGCAGCCATCACGCCGAAACAAGCGCCAATCACAACCGGAACCGCCTTCGGAACCGTCAGCTCCGGCTTTTTGCTGTCGAGCACATAGAGCGCGATGGTGATAACCGCCGAGACAGCGAGCAGAATATAAACCGTATTGGAGAACAGGATTCCTTTAATCAGGTCGCCAAGCTCCTTGTAGTTGTCGTTCATCATCAGCGAGAACAGCCTTGCCAGCTTGAAGGAGGCGAGCATCACCGTCAGCGCCAGAAAATAGCGCTTGAGACGGGTGATGTTTCTCACAAAAACGACCAGGAATACCATCAGGAACACGCCCATACCGAGCAGCGCCGAGTCGCTGTCGCCAATCAGCATTGCCATTGCGCCCAAGCCGGTGGACACGAGGTAGAGGATACGCTTCCACAGCGTTTCGGTGATAACGGACATCACAAACAGCACCGGCAGCGTTACGCAGATAAAGCTCGCGAGCATGTTCTTGTTGCCGATTGTCGAGAAAAATTCCATATAGACATTCGGCTGAGAGGTCTTGAACTGCGCCAGCATATGCAGCGGATCGAGATAGTAACCGTTGAGCACCGTCAGCAGATAGACGATACCGCAGCTGACGGCAAGTCCGACAAAGACATATTCACGGAAGCGGTACAGCCTTGAAATCATGAAGTACAGCAGCACGTAAATAATAATAAGGAACAGTCCGTTGTTTCTGCCGATACCGCTGGAGCCAATGGTGATTTCTCCCCAGAATGCCAAATCGGGATGCGGCGAAAAAATCGTTGAGAGCGTACAGCTGACCAGCAGCGCCGCTGCCGCCCAGTCCGTAAAGCTCAGCGTGTCAAAAAAGGACTTGCGCAGGGTGTTATCCTTTTTGTCCGCCGTGATATTGGTGATAATCAGCATCACCTCGACAATCAGCGCGATTGCCGACAGGGTAACGAAAAAATAGAACTTCTGGTGGCGGATGCCAAAGAAGCCGTTGTCGAAGTGCATAAAAGGAAAATTGCCGTCAAAGAAAACCGAGACAAACAGCGGAAATACCGCGAACATTGCCAGCAGGAAGAAGCTCACAACCGCGTTTGAAAGCAGGTATTTTGACGCAGAGGTCGCAGACCGGGATTTAGTTTGTTTCATACCGTCAGCCTTTCTATTTTGATTCAGAATAATTTTACCTCTACATGTCCTGATTGTCAATTAAAACTATTGTAATTTAGCGATAATAGTGATAAAATAGAGTCAGGGCAGGTGATATTTGTGAAAAAATTGATTATCATCGGATTTGACGGCACGATTGCCGACACTTCTCCGGGCATTCTCTACTGCATGAATACGACAGCGAACGCCATGGGCTACACGCCGGTGCATCATGATGCGCTTTACGGCGTTATCGGCGTTTCTGTGGAACAGGGCTTCATGCGCCTTTACGGCATGAAGGAGGACGAGATTGAGTACGCCATGGCGAATTTCAGCAAGCTCTACTCCATCAAGGGCGAGGAGATGTTCCAGATTTACGACGACATTGACGAGAGCCTCGGAAAGCTCAAGCAGACCGGCTGCAAGCTGGCGATTGTCACCCAGAAAAACCGCAAATTCATCACCAATATGCTCGGCGTATACAAAAATATCGGCGAGCATTTCGATACGGTCTGTGCCACCGACGTCGATATCGACCGCGAAAAGAGCGATATGCTCCGTCTTGTCTGTGAGGAGCTGGAGGTTGATATCGCCGACAGCATTTTTGTCGGCGACAGCTACGTCGACGCGCTTGCGGCGGAAGAAGTCGGCATGGATTTTGCCGCCGCACTCTACGGATGGGGCTTCCGCAGCCAGGAGGACGCCGAAAAATACCACTGCCGCGCCTACCTCAACAACGCCAAAGAACTTTTTACCAAGTTAAGTCGTCTGGAATGAGTTGACAAATCGTTTTTTGTGTGCTATAATATGAAAGCTGTCAGTCGGACAGCTTTGAATCTCCAGAGGAGAGCACACTTCGGGGTGTAGCGCAGTTGGTAGCGCGCCTGCTTTGGGAGCAGGATGTCGGGGGTTCAAATCCCTTCACTCCGACCAAATACGGAGGATTAGCTCAGCAGGTTAGAGCGCTTGCTTGACATGCAAGAGGTCACTGGTTCGAGTCCAGCATTCTCCACCAAGAAGTCCGCGGATTTTCCGCGGACTTCCCACAATTAAATCAATTCCGGAGGATTAGCTCAGCTGGTTAGAGCGCCTGCTTCACACGCAGGAGGTCACTGGTTCGAGTCCAGCATTCTCCACCATTGATTAGCGGGAGTACCTCAAGGTACTCCCGCTAATCAATTATGCAAACCAAAAAGAGAATGCTGGACTCGAATGTCCGCGTGAAGAAAACGTGCCGGGGGCACGTTTTTAGCGGACGGGGATTGATGAACTTTTCCAATCGCACTGAACCCATCAAGCGAGCGGGAAGGTATCGGAAGATGAACGTAAGCATTCTCCACCATTGCAAACCAAAAAGAGAATGCCGGACGGGAACCGAAGAACCTTTCCGATCACACTGAACCAAATAAGCGAACAGGAAGGTATCGGAAGCTGAACATAAGCATTCTCCAATAGAACAATAGTGCTTTTTATCCGGAAGCGCTTTCTTTGTTTTATGCAGCTCAAATTTTGACTTCAATAAGAAAAATACGGCAGCCCTGCTTTTAACAGGACTGCCATATTTTCTGCATGGGTTAATTCATCTTAATCGTCACACCAACCGTAGCTTTCACCTTCAAGAATACCAATATCGTACTTTTGGTTTTTCTGTACTTTTTGGTTATTCTTGTTGGCTTTGTAGGCTTTGTTGTTTGGATTGTGTTGGTTAGCATAATCGTCAAGCTGTTTTTGAGTATGCGTTTTTCCTGACACACCCTTTTTCTTTGCCATAACCGGTCTCCTTTCTCCATAGATTTTTCGCTGATAAATACTGCAATCAGATAACCGGCTACCGAGAGCCTTTTTTAAGTCCAAGTGACGACCACGAACATTTTTGCTCGCCACAACCGTTGCAAATATTTACATCTATGGGTTTGGAGCAAATTATCAGATAATCTATGTCCGCTCGAAAACTGATAATTTCAAATATTATTATAGCTGACAACGTCTTTTATGTCAACGAGTCTTCCTCTGCTTTCAGTCTTTCTTTTTCTGCCTTGATCTCCGCGCGAACCTTAGGGATCATCTCGTCGAGCAGGTGCTCGCATTCTTCTCTCGTTTTAGCGTAGACGGTGTGTACTTCGCGCTTGCCGTAGGCATTGGTGGGGGAGTATCGACCCTCGAAGAGATGGTCGTTCAGCTCATAGATGCCGCCGGTGCCTGACTTGCGGATTTTGCCTTTGTACGGTTCAAAGCTCTCCGCAGACGACGAAGCCTGTTTCTGCGTTTCATATTCGCTTTGCTCGAACGGTTCGTTTTTGGAGAAGCGTTTTTCGATTTTGTTCGCCGCGTTTGCCTGCATTTCATCCGTGATGTGGCTGTAGATATCGAGGGTGGTAGCCGACGAGACATGCCCGATGATCGCCGACAGCGTTTTGATGTCCATGCCGTGCTCAAGCGCGGTTGTGGCAAAGGTGTGGCGAAGGTCGTGAAAGCGGACGCGCTTGCACTGCGCTCTGTCCAGGATTTTCACCATTTTGCGGTACACGCCGTTGGGATTGAGCGGCTCGCCTTCCTTGACGGGTGAGGGAAACATCCACTCCGAATCCACCGCTTCACGGTACTGCCTGAGCACATTCAGCACAGAAGGCGGCAGGATGATCGAGCGGCATGACTGCTTTGTTTTCGGTTCGGAGATCACTACGCCGTGATCCACATGATACGCCTGACGCTGAATACGGAGCGCGCCGGTTTCAAAGTCGAGGTCTGACCACTTCAATGCGCAGATCTCACCGCGGCGCATACCGGTCGCCAGCTCCAGCAAGGCGAGCTCGTAGAAATCGTCCTGCTTGGATTGGATCAGAAACCGACGCATTTCCTCGTGCGTGAGCACCTGCATTTCCTGTGCCTTTTTCGGAGGCAGCTTGCAGCCGATCGCCGGGTTTACGCCGATCAGCTTTTCTTCCACTGCCTTTTGCAATGCAGTGCGGCAGGTGGCATGGCAGGAGCGAACCAGGCGATCGGACACGCCGGTGCCGTATCGTTCGACCTTGCTTTTTCTGCCGTTCTTTTTGAGGTCGGCGTAAAACTTTTGCAGATTGCTCTGCGTCAGCTTATTCAGCGGTATCTCACCGATAGAGGGAATGATGTGCAGATAGATGCGGTTTTCGTAGCAAAGCTGTGTGGTAAGACGTATATGCGGTTTGGAATAGGTCTTGTACCAGAGCTCCATCCATTCTCCGAAGGGCATATCCGGCGCGGCTTTTCCTGTGACAATGCTGACCTGCTGCTTGAGTTCGTCGAGCTTTTCCTGACATGCCGCTTTGGTTTTGGCGGTTACATTTTTTGTTTTCGGCTTTCCGTTGTCGTCGTAACCTATGACGACTCTGCCTTCCCATCGTCCGTCTTTGCGCAGACGAAGGGTTCCTTGTCCTGCTTTTCTCCGTTTTGCCATGGCTGTAAATCACTTCCAAACAATTCTTCCATGAAGTCACCGACGACAGCGGAAGCGTTTTTCTGCATATCGGTGGTGACGTGGGTATAGGTGTCGAGCGTGAAGCTCGCGTTGGTGTGACCGAGGATCCCCGAAAGCGTTTTGGCGTCCACACCATTCGACAGTGCGTGTGTGGCGAAGGTGTGCCTTAAATCATGAAAGCGTATGTCAGGCAGTCCTGCGTTTTGCAGAATGACCTTCAGCCGCTGATAGGCACTGTTGGGCGCGGTTGGCTGTTCGGGTGTGAGCAGGCTCGGGAAAATCCATTCCGTGACGGCGTGTTTTTTGCGCTCTTTGAGCACATGAAGCGTTCCCTTCGGCAGCAGAATGGTGCGCATACCTTTCTCTGTTTTGGTATCGCCGAAGGTCAAACCACCGCCCGGCTCGTGAGAAACAGAGCGTCGAATCTGTAACTTGCCGGTGTTTTCGTCGAGGTCGCTCCACTTCAGTCCGCATATCTCACCGAGCCGCAGCCCGGTGGTGATCTCTGTGTAGAAGAAATCGTGCCACATCGGTTCACTCAGGATCGCCTGCATGAAGCGGTCGAGCTGTTCCGCGTTGAGTATTCTCTTGGGCGCATAGTTGTTTTTCGGGATCGTTGTGCCCTCGGTCGGGTTCTTTGAGATCAGCTTTGAAGCGACCGCCGCGTCGAGGATTTCGTGCAGGAGCATGTGGATCTTTCGGATGTAGGAATCCGCGAGCGTGTGATGCTTGCCGAGCTTGTTGACCTTTTTTCGCTTGAGCGCATTGTAGAACCTCTGCACGTCCTTCTGCGTGAGGAAGCGCAGCGGTTTATTGCCGAGTGCCGGTCGGATATGGTTCTTGATCATGCTACGGTAACCGTCGATTGTGCGCTGCCGAAGCGTCGGCTCTGCGTAGTCATCCACCCATTTTTCCATCCACTCACCGAGCGTCATGCTGCTGTTTTCGGTGAGGTCAACGTCTTTGTATTCCTCGATCATCTGATGCAGCTTCGGCATCAGTTCCTTCTGTGTTTTGGCAAACACGCTTTTGTAGATCGCCGTGCCGTCATCCTTGTGACCGATAACGATCCTGCCTTCCCATCGACCGTCGCTTCGTTTGCGGACGAGACCGTCGCCGTCAGGGCGTTTTCCTGCCATGCTTTCACCTCCTGTCAGCAACACAGGATACCACATCTTTTTTGGAATATCCAGAGAAAATTCACATTATCATACCGAAAGATTCGTCGTCATCTTCATCGTAATTCTGTGCGCTTTTTTCGGTTTTCAAGCCGTGAGCGTGTTTCTTTTCTTCAATGGCAGAGAGCAGCTTGCTGTCTGCCTGAGACCGCAGCTTGGCACGGCGCTGCATACAATTCTTTGCGATCAGCTGTGCGAGCTTGTAAATCAATCCCGATATGCCCGGAGAAAGATTTGCCGCGGTGATTTGTTCGCTGACCGGCAGTTGTGAAAGTGCTTTCATCAACCGGAGCAAATCGTTTTTAATGCTGCGGAATTCTTTGTTGTCCTCGAGAGGAATGTCGGGCGTTTTCTTCTCGTGATAGAGCGAAAGCTTTTCGCGGTTGACCTCATTCCACTTTTCATAGAGTGCGGCAATGCCCGGGTCTTTGGCGATTTCGTGAACGATTTTGTCTACGATTTCCTTCACGGGCTTCTGCAAATACCCGTAGAGCCACTTGCCTTTGTGCTGCTTCATCGCCTCATTCAGCTGATTGAACAGATCAACAAGCTCATCGGACGGCGTGATGCTGCTGTCAATATGCGCGAGCAGATCCTCGATAACATTTCTTGCTTCGCCCTTCAGCTCGTCGCGGATCTCCGTCTGCATTTCAAAGAGCTTGTACTGTTCGTTGCGAAAAATATCGTTTCCGAACCGGCTGCGGAGCAATTCGATGCCCTTATTGGTGAGATATCCCTGCCCTGATTTGGAGTAAACAATCAGGTGAATATGCGGATGATGACCGGTATTGTGGAACGCAGCGTACCATTGCAGGTCGTCCAGATCGCTCTTATGTGCTTCGGCAATGGCTGCAACATTTCTGCGCACAAGATTTTTCCACGCCTTCGCGTTGTTATAGCCGAGCCTTTCCGCGTCCTCGCGATGCAGACTCAGCACGTGCGTCCATACGACGCCGTCGTGATTGCTTACCTCATCAGCCACTTCATCGAGGTTGATTTTATCGTCTGTTTGTGAAAACAATCCGTGACTGCCGAGCTTTTCCACGCCCGGACGCTCTGCAAAATACCGGACAAGCGTTTTCATATCCTCAATCTTGTCGGCGTAATTTTCTTCAAAGTAAGAGAGAAACTCACTCGCATTTGCCTTGGTCGGCGCGTTTTCATAGTCCTCAAACTCAATCGACTGCTTTGTTTCCGGATACTTTTTTGTGATACTGTTGATGAGCTTTTCCTGTTGTTTGGTGGCAGGCTTGTTGTCAATACCACGCGGTAACTTCTCTACACCGTCGCGCGTTGCCATATATTGCAGCAGCTTTCCCGCGTTGGCAAAGGCGGGATTTTTGATAAAGCGGCTCGTCAAAATAAATTTAGCCATCGTTAATTATCCTGCCAGAGGTAGGCGTCGTCGAAGGTAAATATGCCGTTGGTGGATGCAATTTCCTCCGCGACGTTCTCTCTCAATTTCTTAAATGCGTTTCTGTCGAACTGATAAACATTGCAGAGCTGATTGGAAATCATGCCGAGCTCCACGGCGATTTTGAACATCATCTCGGAAAGATTTCGCTCGGCGCTCTCAACTTCGCTGTGAACAGTGTTCTCAAGTACGGGCGCCAAGAGGTTCATCGATTTTCCCAAATGCAGGTAGCGGATATAAAAATTCACCGCCTGACTTACAAAATCACTTTTTGAGGTGGCGTTCGCCATATCAAGTGATTTTTCTATTTCTTTGACCATGGATGGATACATCCAATAAGCGTATTTTTTCTTATTTTCAACCATGAAAAACACCTCAAAATATAGACCCCGAAATATAGCAACCAACAAAACCGCCGAATAACGCCTTGAACATCGCAACAGTCGGCTCTGCCGGCTGATGTATAGCGTCAAGGCAGACGCCTGACTTTAACCTGCTTTTGATAATCATCTGCGTTTTTTGCGTTTTGGCTGCTTGATGTATTGGATATTTTTCCGATCCCACATCTGATGATAATAATGCACATCTATCGCGCTTCTGATGGGCGCGATCGTGAACATCAGGTTGCCGTTCCATGCCTTTCCGTTGTCGGTTATCACAAAGGTTTTGTGCTTGGATATCAAGCCCTTTTCTTCAAGCATACCCACATACTTGATGACGGTATTTTTGCTTTTGCCGATCGCTTTGCCGATTATTTTGTAGCTTGGATAACACGTGTAGGTTCGCCTGTCCTCGCAGCTCATCAGAAAGGCATAGACAGCTATTTCCTCTGCCGTAAGCCCAAGATCAAAGATCGCGTTCGGCATAGGAAAGAAATTTCGCACAGGGAGCGGACCGTGATACTGTCCCTGCGGCGTCATTGCATATTTTGTCATGAGTTATCCTTCACCCACTTGATGAACTTCTCCTTCGGCACCACGATCCTGGCGCCGATTCTCAGGTGAGGGAATCCTTTCTCCTTGACCAGCTCATACGCGCCAGACATTGAAATACCCAGCACGTCGGCAACGTCCTGCACCGATAACATCAGCGGCAGTTCATCATAGCTTTTGTATGTTTTGTGTTCCATAGCGCACCTCCTGATGAAAATGTAACGCTGCGTCAGCGTTTTGAAAATGAAAACCATACACGCCCGCGATGACTTTGCGGACTGTGTATGGTGTTTTTTTATTCGAATGTATGTTCAGTATAACACATTCGAACATTTGTGTCAATAGATTTTAGAATAAATGTTTGCACGTTTTTGAACGTCGTATTCTTTGATTAATGCGGTGCAGATTTTGACTCGACACAAACGACCGCGAGAAACGCCCTGATTTGCACGAAAGTTATTTGTCGGGTTTGGTTCCTGCTGTTCCACAAAAACCGCACACAGGGCGCAACAGGGCGTGTTACGGCGCCAATAGCGCCTCAGCTTCAACCACGACCACATTCTCCGCTCCCGACCCTGCCGCGATCCTGCCAATGGTGCCGACATAGCAGATCCTTTTGTCAGGTAACACAGCGATGATATCCGAGGGCTCTTTTTTGGTCGGTTTTTCACCTCCAAACAAAAATCCTTCGCGTTCAGCTTGTGTGAAAAATTGCTTGCAGATTGCGTCACTACTCATTTTGACATAGACCTTCTTGCTTGCGTTGATAAGACTTTCGATTGTTTTCATGTTCAATCCTCCGAAAAAATTATTCCCTATTCGGAGCACAAAAAAACGCCCATCGTTTCCGACAGGCGTATCGTTCATAATCTCCTATCGGTCAAGCATTACCACCTTACCTCACGGCAGGTTGGTGTGCGGTCAACGAGCTTGTCTCTCGCGCACTCTTTATAGGTCGGTTATATTATAATTTCTGAAATGGTATTTGTCAACCGTTCATTTTCAGTTTTTCAAAATGATAGGAATAGCTCTTTTTGGCGCCCTTGAAGACAGGCCATCCGTCAATGCCGTCATTGCGCTTACGCGGAATGATATGGATGTGGAAATGCGGCACCGACTGCCCCGCACTTTCATCGCTGGCGTTGAGGAGGTTCACACCGTCGTAACCGCAGTTGTCGACAAGATGACGGGAAACCTTTTGAGCGGTGTCCATCAAGTCGTGAAGCGTATCGCTGTCGCAGTCAAGAATATTTTTGTAGTGCTTCTTCGGAATGACGAGGATGTGTCCGTCAACGTCGTCTGCAATATCCATTATCGCAATCGTGGTATCGTTTTCGTACAGCTTGGAACCGGGAAGTTCTCCGCTGAGAATTTTACAAAATACACAGTCCATTTTGTTTGCCTCCTTTTTCACATTATAGTACGAGCGAAGAAAAAATGCAACCGTTGCGTTCCCGAAAAAATTGTTATAGAATATTTTCAGAAAACTCTTGACTCTGACGCTGCGTCATAGAGTATCATAGAACCCGAGGTGAGGAAAATGAAAATGCAGATCAAAGAATTCGCAGAGCTGACAGGCGTGAGCGTGCGCACGCTTCACTACTACGACGAAATCGGCTTGCTGAAACCGTCAGAGGTAGACGCGCAGACAGGCTACCGCTTTTATGACGAAAAATCCTTGCAGCGTATGCAGGAGATTTTGTTTTACCGTGAGCTGGACTTTTCACTGAAAACAATCGCGGAGATTTTATCCTCACCTGACTACGATAAACAGCAGGCGCTGTCACGTCAACGTCAACTCTTGCTTGCCAAAAAGGAACGGCTTGAACAGTTGATTGCAGCAATCGACAGCGTGGAGAAAGGAGAAGGTTTTATGAAAACGAATAACGAATACGAAGCGCTGAAAAGTCAATACGCAGAGGAAGCCAAACAGCGTTGGGGCAATACCGCCGCCTACAAAGAATTCGAGCAGCGCGACACAGATTTCAGCAAGTCTGCCGCTTTACTCGACGCGGTGTTTGAAGAATTTGCTGTGCTGAACCGCGACGGCATTTCGTCCGACGATGAAGCGGCGAAAATACAGGTCGAAGAATTACAGCAGTGTATCACCGACAATTTCTATACCTGCACCGACGACATTCTCAAAGGCTTGGGACAGATGTACGTCGCCGACGACCGCTTCCGGAAAAATATTGATCGGTACGGCGAGGGTACGGCGGAGTTTGTTTCGGCGTGTATTAAGCAGTATTTTGAATAACATTTCAGGACGTGTGAGCAAATATGCTTGCACGTTAAAGGAGAACATCATGACCGACAACAAATCCGCTTTTGCGGTGAATCAGTATGACGAGAATGTGCGGAAGGTGATTCCGCATTATGATGAAATATACGAGCAGATTTTCAGCGTGATAACCACCTATTGCAGCGACAAGCCGGTTGCCGTTCTGGACACCGGCTGCGGAACGGGCAATTTCGGCGTGATGGCGCTGAACAGGTTGAACCTGACTGAGCTGGTGCTCTGCGATCCTTCCGAAAAAATGCTTGCTGATGCTCAAAAGAAGTTAGCAAATCAAGGCTGTGAATATCATTGTATCGGCTCGGAAAAGCTGGAATTTTCAAACCGCTTTGATATTGTCACGGCGATCCAGTCACACCATTATTTCGACCGCGCAACAAGAGAAATCGCAGTCAAAAATTGCTTCAATGCGTTGAAGCCCGGCGGTATCTTTATCTGCTTTGAGAACACCGCACCGTTCACCGAACGCGGCAAAGAGCTTTTGCTGAAACGCATCGAAGCCTTTGGCTTGCGAGCCGGAAGAACGCCGGAGGAAGTGTGGTCACATTCTGCAAGATACAACACTGAGTATTTTCCGATTACAATCAAAGAACACTTGGAACTGCTCGACAAAACAGGCTTTGCCGCCTGCGAGCTGTTCTGGCATTCCTATATGCAGAGCGGTTTTTACGCGATAAAAGGGTGAAAAATATGAGCGAGACAAATATTCAACCGATTCAAGCCGCGCATTTAGAGCGGTATGCGGAGATATACGCAAAAGCGTTCTCGGGAGAGCCGTGGAACGACCCGTGGCGTGTGGAGGACGCGGCGATACATATCGGTGAGATCATGGAGAGCCGTCATTCCTACGGCTTGGAGTACGTCGTCAATGGAGAAGTCGCCGGTTTTATCCTCGGAGCGTCTATGCTGTTTCACTACGGCAGAACCTTTGAGATCAACGACTTCGCCGTTCACCCTGATTATCAAAGACAGGGAATCGCCTCAAAGCTGTTGGAGCGGTTTCTGGAGGATATAAAACAGCAGGGGATCGTCGGCGTACATCTGATTACCGCCGCCGAAGGCGTGTTGCCGCCCTTCTATGAAAAATTCGGCTTCAGGCGCGAAAAGCGTGTCATGCTGATGGGCATGGAAACGGAGTGATAAAAAATCAACCGCCCTGCCGGTATTGTCCGGCAGGGCGGTTTTTGTGGAGAATCATCTTTAACTGAATTTATCCCGGAGCGCTTTGACAAGCAGCTGTGAAACCGGGGTAAAGGTCTGGTATTTGCGCCAGATAATATACATCTCCGCCTTTGGCACATCCAGCAGCGGCCGGAATATCAGCTCGCTGTTTTCGTCTGTCTGCACCAGCTTGTCGAGCATCATGGCATAGCCGATGCCCGCCTTTGCCATCACCGCGCCGTTATAGGGAAGGTTATAGGTCGCCGTGATGTTGACGTCATTGGTGTCTGAGCCGAACCATTGCGGCAGTTCATAGTCCACCCATTGGCGCGAGCAAATCAGCGGCAACTCCTTCAACATGGATATCGTGAACGCTTCGTTTTCTGCAAGCGGATCGTCGCGCCGCAGAATAACGCCCCAGGCATCCTCCGTCTGCATTGGCAGATAGTTGTATTTTTTCAAATCGACATAGTTCATCACGATCGCAAAATCCAGCAGCCCCTTGTCCAGCTTTTCGCAAACGTCCTGCATGTTGCCGCTGTAGATGTTGCAGCGGATGCCGGGATATCGCTTTTGCAAATCGCTAACCACCAGCGCGAATTGTTCCATTGCTTCCGATTCGGGAGCGCCTACATAAATATCTCCGCTGTTCAAATTGTCGAGCGACTTGAATTCTTCTAAGGTTTTGTCCACCAGCGACAGAATATCCTCGGCACGTTCACGCAGCAGCATACCAGCCTCAGTCAGCTTGATGTTGTAGTTTGAGCGCCTAAACAGCTTTACGCCGAGCTCGTTTTCCAGCTCTTTGAGCTGCTTAGACATGGTAGGCTGTGAGATAAAAAGCCGTTCGGCGGCGCGCGTCATGTTTTCCTCTCGCGCGGTTTCCAGAAAGTAACGCAATACGCGAATCTCCATTTTCATCACTCCTTTAGATATTCTAACATAGAATAACTAATTATGCAACATAAGTATTTTACATTTCTGGGAAAAGGACTTATAATAGAGTCAGATCAAAACGGAAGTGATATAATTTGAGCCAAGCACTCTATCATAATCTTATCGACGCAAAATGTTCAGAGGAACTGAGCAAGCGCTGCAATGAGCTTTTTGAGCACGGACAAACCGGACAAATGCTTATTCTTTTGAGAGGACACCGAAAAGAACTCTTAAACCAAATTCACGAACAGCAAAAAGCGCTTGACTGTTTGGATTATTTGATTTTTCAAACCGAAAAAGGAGTGAACTAGCATGAAAAAGGTGTTGTTTATCTTATTAGCCGCCGGAATCGTTGTTTCGGCGACCGCTTGCGGCAACGCGCAAAAAGAAACGGAACCCGCCACGCAGCCGGCAACGGTCGCAGCCGGTGCAACTGCTCCTGTAACTACCGAAGCGCCGCAGGAGGAAACAAGCCAAACCGAACAGCCTCAGACCGAAGAAACGCGGATTGAAGAACAACCGCATACCGAAGAAGAACCGCCGCAGGAGAAGCAAAATATGTCGCTGCAAATGACAATCGGCAGCACGCCTGTTTCGGTTGCATGGGAAGATAACGAAGCGGTGCAGACGCTCAAAGAGCTTTGTCAAAATCAGCCGCTGACGATCGCCATGTCCATGTACGGCGGCTTTGAACAGGTCGGTTCCATCGGAATGGATCTGCCGGCGAATGATGTGCAGACAACCACCTCCGCAGGCGATATCGTGCTCTATTCCGGCAATCAGATGGTCGTTTTCTACGGCTCCAACAGGTGGGCATACACCCGTCTCGGACATATCACAGACCAAAGCGCCGACGGCATGGCACAGCTTTTATCCAAAGGCGATACCACTATCACCATCAGTTTGGGATAACGGGGGTAAAATCATGAAAAGACTCAGCGGACTTTTGATTGCCGCCATCATACTGCTGTCGGTTATCAGCGTACACGCAGCAGAAACCGAAAAAATATGGGGAGATGCAAACGGCGACGGCTTTGTGAGTATCAACGACGTCACCTGCATTCAGCGGCATGTTGCCGAGCTGGAAATGATACCGGAAGAAAACTTGCAGGCAGTGCTTGTCAGCGGAGAAACAACGCTTTCTATTCAGGACGCAACACTTATTCAGCAATATCTTGCAGAGATGTTTGAGCATTTTCCTGCGGAGGAAAAACAGAAAGGAATACACATGACGATCAATAACACGCCCGTTCAAGTAGAGTGGGAAAACAATGAAGCCGTCGCAGCCTTAAAAGCAGCGGTTAAGTCCAAGCCGCTTACCGTTCAGATGTCCATGTACGGCGGCTTTGAGCAGGTCGGCTCGCTCGGTATGTCGCTTCCGAGAAACGATACAAGGATCACGACCTCTCCCGGAGATGTTATCCTGTATTCGGGAAATCAGATGGTCGTGTTCTACGGCTCTAATACATGGGCATACACACGTCTCGGTCACATCAGTGACAAAACAAATGAGGAGCTAACGCGGCTTCTCTCAAACGGGAATGTGACGATTACACTGACATATTAGGAGAAAGAAATGAAAAATATTCTGATTATTTCAACCAGTATCCGCCATAAAAGCAATTCCGAAATCCTCGCAGAGCAGGCGCTGCAGGGAGCACTGTCGGCAGGGAACAGGGCGGAGCTTATCACCTTAAAAGAGAAAGATATCCGCTTTTGCAAGGGCTGTCTCGCCTGTCAAAAGACGATGAAATGCGTTATCAAAGACGATGTATCCGCGATACTTGAAAAAGTCAAAGCGGCGGATACCGTTGTATTTGCAACGCCAATTTATTATTATGAGCTGAGCGGTCAGCTCAAAACCCTGCTCGACCGCCTGAATCCGCTCTATCCGCAGGAATACAGCTTCCGCGACATTTATTTGATGACGACCTCCGCTGAGGAAGGCGACGAGGTGGTCGAGACGGCGATCGGCGGTCTGAAAGGCTGGATTGCCTGCTTTGAAAAGGCGCGTTTTGCCGGCGTGTTCAACGGCGGCGGCGTCAACGACGCCGGTGAAGTCAGCAAGCGTGAAAAGCTGCTGAATGCCGCCTATGAATTTGGCAAAGCGCTGTAAAATTTCTTTTCAAATCCTTTCGAATATGATATGATAAAGAAAAAATCGGAGGTATCTTTGTGTTAGGCAATTTCAGTTATCACAATCCTACCAAGCTCTATTTCGGCGATGAAGCGCTCGGCTATCTCAACGAAGAACTGCCCAAATACGGAAAGACCGTTCAGCTGATTTACGGCGGCGGTTCCATCAAGAAGAACGGCTTGTATGATGAGATTATCTCTATTCTGAGGCAATGCTTCGGGAACTGATACATCACATTGATGTTGTTGCATTTTGCCCGAAAACGTCACAGAATAGTCGCATCATAGTATCATCACGTGCGATTTCTCTGAAAAAATCTTGCTTTTTGTGGGGATTTGGTGTATTATAGATAATAGCGAAATAGCTTATTTTTCCAAAACGGAGGACTACTACTATGAAAAAAATCATTAGTTTGGCGTTGGCAACCGTTATGCTCGGCGGGATCGCGTGTCCGGCTGTCGGCGCTGAGGAAACCGAAGAGAAAACCTATCGCTATGTTGCGCTCGGCGACAGCATCGCAGCCGGCTTTGGTCTGGAGAACGAAAGCGGCAGCTTTTTTGGAGATCCCTCGTTGTTCCTGACAGAAGACCTGATCGCGAACCCTATCCGCAGTGCATACCCTGCTTTGTACGGTGAGAAGCTCACCGCCCTGGGCGAAGAAAACGGATATGAGATGATCGCAACCAACCTTTCTACCTGCGGATATCTCGCAGAGGACGTTGAAAAAACGATCCTCGAAGATAACCATAAGGGTGCGATGATGCAAAGCATCCTCAGAATGACGGGAAATACAGAGAACGATCCGATGGAGCATTACCACGAGATCTTCAGTCAGTATATCCCCGACGCTGATCTGGTCAGCATTCAGCTCGGCGGCAACGATATCATCCTCAGCATGTTTAGTACCGTGGGCAAATCCGATAACCCGATCGTCGAAGCGGTACGTACGTCAGTCATGATGTTGCTGTTGGGAACGGATCCCCAAACCGCTATGCAGACGGCCATGCAGAAGATTAAAGCAGAACGCGACAAGATCAACTATAAGACCGTTATAGAAGCCGCCAACGCGCTCAAGACGGTCGTCGACGCGACGGATGAATCCGTTGACAAAGCCGCACAGGACGTCGGCAGCATCATTGACACAGTCAGAACGATTAATGAAGACGCCGATTTCGCGGTTGTGAATATGTACAATCCCTACGGCAACTCGCTGGAACTCAACGGAAAGAAGCAGAATATCAGAACGGTCGTCTGTGAGATCATCACCGGCTCCGCGGAATATATCTCCGGACTGGATAAAAACGCCGACAGAGACACAGTCGTCGCCGATTTGAAGCAGATCGTCAAGAACAAGCTGAGCTATCCGATGCAGTATTTGTTTGCCGGAAAGACGATCGACTCGACGATCAAAGCGCTGAACAGCAGTTTGAAAGAGGTTGCCGAAAGCAAGGGCGCCATCTATGTCGATGTATATGATATCAGCAACGAGTCTAACCTCGACCCGCATCCTACCGCTCAGGGGCATAAGGATATCGCCGATAAGCTGTATGAAGCAACATACAAAACCGTTGCCGAAAAGCTGGGAATTGAAGTGGAAGAAGCAATCAGCGGCGACGCTGACGGAGACGGAAAAGTTTCGATTCTTGACGTAACGTGCATTCAGAAAATGCTCGCAGAGATCTTCGACAGAGACGGCTCCTCTTTCAGCGGACGTTTCTTAACAGCGATCGAGAAAAAGATCTTCGACGTCGACGGCGACGGCAGGGTCACGATCCAGGACGCGACCGCCATCCAGTTCCGTCTTGCCGACCTCAGACCATAACCTGCAATAATAAATAAATCACCGCCTGTTCACGATGTGTGAGCAGGCGGTTTTTTTAAGGTGAATCATCATTTAGTTGGATGTGGTGTTTCGATTGTTTTGATCAAATCGTGTCTATCAGGTACCCCAGTATTCGTCGCCGCGAACCTCTTTTTCCCAGCTGCGCTTGACGTACCATTCGCTGATTTTGGTGTTTTTGCCGTCGTTCTGGATCCGGCTGGTGCATTCGCCGTTGAAGTTAGTCCAGCAAAAATTGAGGCTGGTGTTATTGGCTTTCTTGGAGATGGAGATGCAGGGATTAGCTTTGTTGTAGTAAATAGAGATACCGTTGAAATCTACATATTTTGTCGTCAAAGAGGTGTTGTTCGCGTTGTCCGGGATCACGATCTTGCGGTTGTCGCCGTAAACCCTTGCACGAACGAGTTCGAGGCTGGCGCCGTTGTTGATGGTGAACAGATCCATATCACTCTTTGCGGAGCAGTCAAAGCCGTTATGCTGTCTGGTGCCCATGTCGATGTATATGACTCTGCCTGCGGGAACCTCAAAGCCGCCCTTGTCGTTCAAGCCCTTTACATTGTTATCGAGCTTGAAGCCCTTCTTTGCGTCTGCCTTTACATACTGATTCATTTTGAGAACGACGATGTTGAAGTTCTTGCCGCTGTCGATGCCCTGTGACCAAGCGTCGATGAAGGAGGTGCAGCCCTTCTTGATGGTCTTGTTGCCGTCTAAGACATACAGGTCGGCGACAACATACTTGCTCGGGATAGAGCCGTTTTCCTTCAGCACGGTCTTGAAGATCTTGTCGATGTCAACCATACTGTTGTGCAGGTTGGTAGCGGTGTTTTCAAACTTTGCATAGGGAGATTCGTCCTCGTTGACGGTGATGATGCCGTTGTCAATTTCGTATTGTTTTTGTTTTACTGTGCCTTTATTATATCAGGGTGATCTTTGCAACTTCTTTGCAAAGATTGGGTTTTTTTAAAACTTTTACGATTGTTTAACTTTTCATTCCCCGATCCCTATGTTATAATGAAGAAAAATCGGAAAGGGGGTACCTGAATGATGAAGATCATCGGTGGAAAGATCTGGACAGCGGTCTGCGTTGCGCTGACACTTCTGATGATCGTGAGCGCGATTTGGATCGGTATGCGCTATTATGTCAGTATGGATATCTATCAAACGCCGTCGATGTTTTTGGAGGGCGAATACTCCGTAGACGGCGGCGAGTGGAAACCGATCGAAAAAGACCGCTATATCACCGACCACTTTAACAAAATTGTATTTAAAGGGAAGATGTCGAAAAAGCTCTTGATGTATTTTGGAAGCCTGACAATTTCTTCCAAAAATGTTTGGTATACTTTGAAAACGACCGACGGTACCGTGATACAGAGCTATCACTTTGACGACGAAAAGCTTTCTTATGAGCACACCAAAACCGATAAACCGTTAGCGCTCGATATGCCGAATACACCCGGCTACTGCGTAAAATTTATTTCTCCGGACTATCTCACGAAGACCGAGAATATAACGGAGGACTCGGATCTTATTTTTGAGGTAGAATATCCCTACGGTTACGCGCTTGTCAGTTATAACGACTGTGTTGACGTTACAGCGTATTACAACGAGGGAATATATCTGCGTTTCTTCTATGACGCGTTACCGCCTGTATTGCTGTTCGTTTTGATATGCTTCTTCGGGCTGTTCTTTTTCCCCGTGGCAAGCTTTATCCTCGGAAAGATCGATTATAAGTACCTAACCTTCGGAATGCTCAGCTTTTTATGGGGATTGTATATGATAATGCAACAGATAAGCGGCTATCTGAACCTTTGGATCGTAGACCCGACTGTCTGTATGATGATGGACAAAATCACCGGGTACTGCTTTGTTTCCGCGGTGCTGTTCTATTTCAAAGCCAATATGAGCAGCAGAGGAACGCGCATTGCCGCCAACATCGCGTCGGCTGTCTACTTAAGCTGCGTTTTCACCGTATTTATTCTGCACCTTTGCCACATCAGGGATCTCAACGCTTCATCAATGACGATGAATTTCGCCACTGCGGGCAGCATAGTGATTATGATAGTATTGCTCTGCGTAGAAATGAGGATCAATCGCAACGCGCTGTTCTTCCTGTTGTCATGGGTGCCGTTGCTGCTGACGGTCGCAATAGACGCCGTCGATCAATTCATCCACCTGCCGGGTTCACACTACTTCAACTACGGCTTGGCAATCACGATGATCGTGCAGATCGTGCGGCTGATCGGCGATCTGAGGTTCCAGTATAAAGAAGCGATCCGACATCAACAGATGCAAAAGGAGCTGTACGAGGCTAAGGTCAGCGTGATGACGTCACAGATCCGTCCTCATTTTATGTATAACGCCCTGACGTCCATCGCGATGATGTGCGAGATCGATCCCAAGATCGCTAAAGAAGCGACGATCACCTTCGCCAAATATCTCCGCGGCAATATGGATTCTTTAAAACAAACCGGTCCGGTACCGTTCACGCAGGAGCTGGAACATCTGAAAAAGTATTTATATATTGAGAAGCTGCGGTTTGACGATTTGCTGAATATCGAGTACGACATTCAAGCAACTGATTTTGTGCTGCCGCTGCTATCCGTTCAGCCGCTTGTCGAGAACGCCGTCAAGCACGGCGTCGGAATGAAAGAGGACGGAGGTACGGTCAGGATCTCTACCCGTGAAACCGAAACAGCGTATGAGGTCGTAATAGAAGACGACGGAGTGGGCTTCGACGTCAACGAGCAAAAGGATGACGGCCGCTCGCACGTCGGTATGGAAAACACAAAAAAACGCCTGCACGATATGTGCGGCGGCGAGGTAAAAATCGAAAGTGTTGTCGGCAAGGGCACCACAGCGATCGTAATATTACCTAAGGAGGGTCAACCAAATGAGGATACTTTGTCTTGACGACGAGCCTTTGGCTCTGAAAATGCTGGAAGCGGCAATCCGCGAAGCAAAGTCCGACGCTGAAGTCACGGCGTTCCGTAAGCAGGCAGATCTGTTGGAGGACGCCAAACAAAACGGCTGTGACGTCGCCTTTCTGGATATCCATATGCGTGGCATGAACGGCGTAGAGGTCGCAAAAAGGCTAAAGGAAATCAACCCCAAAATGAATATCATCTTTGTCACCGGCTTTTCCGATTACAAGGGAGACGCGATGGACATGAAAGCGTCCGGCTACATTATGAAGCCCGTAACCGCCGAGGAAGTCAAGGCGGAACTGGAGGATCTGCGCTTTCCGATCACACCGAAAAGCAACGCTCTGCTGCGCGTACAGTGCTTCGGCAACTTTGATGTTTTCACGCCGGACGGCGCTCACGTTCGCTTTGAGCGCAGCAAGGCAAAGGAGGTCTTTGCGTATCTCGTTCATAAACAGGGCAGCTCCTGTACCACGAGAGAGATATTCGCGGCGATTTTTGAGGATGAGCCTTATGAAAAAAAGCTGCAAAATCTCCTTCAAACCTATATCTATGCTATGATAAAGAGCCTGAAGGCTGTCGGCGCAGAGGACGCGGTAGTACGCAGCTATAACGCCCTCGCGGTCAATCCCGATGTGCTCGACTGCGACTACTACCGTTTCAAGGAGCTGGACGCGGGAGCAGTCAACGCGTACCAGAACGAGTATATGAGCCAGTATTATTGGGCTGATTTTTTGTATGACGATTACATGGATTAAACATCTCAGCCATAATCTTAAGGCGCCACCGCACAATTCGCTGTGGCGCCTTTACTATATTCTTCATTTATCAAGTATCTTGCTTAAGACATAGAAAAGCCTCTAATACGATTATTTTCATTTCAGATTCTCCTCAAAGAAGCGCTTCAGCTTCGCAAACGGGATCTTCTCCTTGTTGTAGTACATATCCACGTGATCGGCATCCGGCACGATCAGCAGTTCTTTTGGCTCCTGAGCCTGCTTGTAGACATCCTCGGAGAAATAGCGGGAATGGGCATTTTCACCTGCGATCATCAGGATCGGACGGGGAGACACACGCTCCACAAACTGCATCAGCGGGAAATTGATGAAGCTCTGCACCGTGGACTGTGTCCATGCGCCAATGGCTCTCTCGTGCTTCGCCATGCCGAAGTAGTAGTCGATAAATCTCTTGACGAAAGGCGGCAGCTGGGACATATCGGGCTGTGCCAGTACGACCTCATTGTTCTCGTTCACTGTCATCTCATGAGGGCCGTAACCATACTGCCCGTTATCCACATCGTTCCAGCGGTTCTTGCTGACATATTCACGGACGGCATCCTTCTGGGCTTCGGTGTAGCTGTCCATCATGCCCTTGCCGATGCTGCGTGACAGGTCATACATGGAAGTTGTTGCAACCGCCTTGATACGGGTATCGATGGATGCGGCTGAAATTGCCATGCCCGCCAGACCGCAGATTCCCATAAGACCGATCTTCTCACGATCAACGTAAGGCAGAGAACCGAGATAATCAACTGCGGCAAGATAATCCTCGGTGTTGATGTCTGTAGATGCCGCATTGCGCACAGCGCCGCCGCTTTCACCGGTGAATGACTGATCGAAAGCCATCGCCACAAATCCCATCTTCGCAAACTCCTGCGCATATAGGCCGGACGCCATCTCCTTCACGCCGCCGAACGGTCCGGCAACAGCAATCGCCTGATTCTTCTTACCTTCGCAGTCAGCCGGAAGGTAAAGGTGACCGGCAAGCTCGATGCCGAAACGGTTGGAGAAGCGTACTTCCTTCATTGTGATGTCTTCATAGATTTCAAAAACTCTGGTATCTGCCATGGTTGTTTCCTCCTAAAAGATAAATGTTTTAAGCCGATCCTTTTCTCGACTTTCGATTTCATTTATATTTTACAGCAGTTTCTCTTGATTTTGAAGTCTCGATTGCTTATAATGATATAAGGTAAAACTTATAACAGATAGGAGGTTGTCAAAGCTATGTACAATCCTGCCCTTGATACCTTTGTAAGAGCTGCAGAACTCGGCTCATTCTCAAAAGTAGCGGAAGAATCATATATTTCTCCAAGCGCTGTTATTCAGCAGATCAACCACCTTGAAGCGGAACTGAATGTGCATCTGTTTGTGAGAAGCAAGAAAGGAGTCACATTAACGCCCGCAGGAGAATATTTCCTTCTTGAAAGCAAAGCCTTAATACAAAGATGCAGTGATATTCGTTCGCATCTGCTTGTCTATTCCGACCATGCAGCAGGCAGTGTATTGTTCGGAACAAATGAATTTCACGCTCCTCGGCTGATTTACGATTATTGGCCGGGATTTGCCGCCGGAAACAGCAGCAGCACCTTATCGTCATATTCTTTTAGTCAGAGCGGCTCAGACATCCGCCCGGATACCGACTTAATTGAAGGCGTATTCTTTTCGGAACCGATATGGCAGAACGGTTTTGTATTTCATCAGGTATCGCAGATAAAGCTCGCTTTGCTTGTGCCGGATCATTCATCTCTTTCAAAGCACAGTATCATCACGGATGTTGACCTCAAAGGGCATACAGTTCTCACAATCAAACGAGGAATATGCGAAGCATGTGACAGAATGTGTGATGACCTTATGAAGTCCGGGATCGCCATAGAGGAAGTCGAGATTTACTCTACGTCTGTCTTGATTGACTGCATGGAGAGCGACAAGCCTGTCATTATACCTGATTGCTGGAGCAGCATACATCCGCACAGCAAGACGGTGTCTTTCATCCGGGAATATCAATGCCCGTACGGATTTTTCTTATCAAAAACGGCGTCGAATGCCGCAAAGATGTTTATGCGGTATATTGAGAAATGATCCCATGCCGCTGGTGATGGCAGTGTGGGAGCCTTGCTGCATCTGCTTAAATTTAGCAAACCGTTTCCTCAATCGGTTTGCAGCTGTTGTGGGTAGCTCCCGCCTCTTTTTTATGCTACTCTCATTTTTCACTTTGTCCTTTAGAGCACGTCCCTTCAGCCGCACATTTTTCATCTTTTGTCACGCCTTTTCCTAAAAATTCTTCAAAAAAACAGGGCACCCACTTCTTGTGAGTGTCCTGTTGCTTAACTTAATGATATTGAGCTCAGGCCGGGCTTTTAGTTTTATCTATGGTATGGTCGATACATTCCTGTAACCGAAACAGAACATACCGGCTTAAAAAGTAACCGCTGTTTTCCAGCGGTTATCTTTGTTTCATGCGGCGCAAATTTTGACTTGCAAAAATCTGCCGGCAGCGGTACAATAGCAGGACAAGGAGGGATAGCATGGACTGCACATTTCAAACAGAGCAAGGAAAATTCAACTACCGCGTGGGCGTGATCATCCGCAGCGGAAGAAAGGTTTTGATGGCGCGCAATCCGAATGAAGAACGCGCGTTTTATTACTCCGTCGGCGGACGCGTCCGCTTCGGAGAGAGTATGGAAGAAGCCGCCTTGCGCGAGCTGAAAGAGGAAACGGGAATCAATTGTGAGATTGACCGCCTTGCGGCGATTCACGAGAACTTTTTCACCGATGACGACGGCGTGTTTTTCCATGAGATTTCCTGCTTCTTCACCGTCAAGCCGAATGAACGCCTTCTGCAAATCAAGGACGGCACCCGAACCGACGGCGGCCCCGGTGGAGAATATTTAGAGTGGATTGATTTGGATAAGTCGGATAACATCACCATTTATCCCGATTTTTACCGCACCATGGATTTCGAAAACGACCGGGAAGTGAAGCATTTCCTTTCGAGGGAGTAAGTGTAATTAAACCGGCAAAACAGTTGTTATTTTTGTTTTGATATGTTATACTGAAATTGAAAAAAGCAAGACGAAGAAATCAGGTTTGTTATGAAATATATTTTAATTGCCGGAATTAACGGTACGGGAAAATCAAGCTTGCGCGGTGTTTTAGAAGGTCAGGGTGTCGCTTTAGGACACATTATTGACGCTGACAAGATTGCAAAAGACAACGATTTTGACAATATAAAAGCAGGTAAAGCAGCTGTAAAAGAGATTTCCTACTGCCTCGAAAACAACCTGACCTTTACGCAGGAAACCACGCTTGCCGGTCACCGGGTGGAGAAAACAATCCGTCAGGCTCGTAAGCAGGGATATGATGTTGTGATGTTCTATGTTGGGTTGAATTCCGCGGAAGAAAGCGTTTTGCGTATTGCCAACCGTGTGCGCAAGGGTGGTCACGATATTCCTGAAGAGTATGTAAGGCTGAGATACCAAAACCGCATAGAATCGCTTAAAAGAGTTTTGCCGTTGTGTGATGAGGTTGTTTTTTATGATAACGAAAACGGTTTTGTCAAAGTGGCAGAAATCAAAAATAACACCTTCTACTATACAAACGGTTACCGACCGGATTGGATTATGGAGGTTGAGCAGATTGTCTGCTGACCACATACCCGACCATAACGCGCTTTGGGGCACTTGGAAACAGTGCGGCAAAGAGCGCCAAAGAGCAACTTTTCCGGAACAAAAACCACTATATGTTGTGGTATGGATTTATTCCCAGTCTATTTTATCTCTTTGGGAGCAGGATGTCGGAGTGAAGGGATTTGAAGGCGAGCGTGTCAAGCCGTAAGCGGTAAGCGCACGGCGCAGGCAAAAATAATCCAATCATCAGGATCATCGCCTGATTGAAGTGATAGAGGATAAAGCTCTATTTCACACTTAAATCTGTATAATAGTCGGAAACTTCCTGATTGCGGCAATCGACAGCGTGGAGAAAGGAGAAGGTTTTATGAAAACGAATAACGAATACGAAGCGCTGAAAAGTCAATACGCAGAGGAAGCCAAACAGCGTTGGGGCAATACCGCCGCCTACAAAGAATTCGAGCAGCGCGACACAGATTTCAGCAAGTCTGCCGCTTTACTCGACGCGGTGTTTGAAGAATTTGCCGCGTTGAACCGCGACGGCGTTTTACCCGACAGCGAGCCGGCAAAAATCACGGTCGAAAAATTACAGCGGCGTATCACCGACAATTTCTACACCTGCACAAACGAAATACTCGCAGGACTCGGTCAGCTATATGCCGCCGACGTGCGCTTCCGGAAAAACATAGACAAGCACGGCGAGGGAACAGCGGCGTATGTATCGCGGTGTATTGAAAACTATTGCGAATGAATCAAAAACCGCACAAGCCCGGACAATGATTGTATATTTACAGACAAGCAGCACGGCAGCCCTGCTTCCGACAGGGCTGCCGTGCTGTTTAATGATTGTCTGCTTCATGATCGGTACAATGACCGCCAATCATTTTCCTGACAAAGTCGATATCCTTTTGAATCAGAGGAATATCACCGGGCATGAGGTCGGGCTGAAATTCGCCTTTATCCCAGCGATCAGCGTATTGGATGAAGTCCGCTTTCATCTCATCTGAAAGAATGTTATGTTGTGTTTCATAGACAGCGACTTTCAGATGATTCATAAACATGTCAGGTTCGTCTTCGCATTCAGCATAGAAATAGGTGGCTTCGCAGTCTATTACTCTATATTTTGACGCTTCCTTACTTTCAAATACTCGTTTAATATCGCTTTCTTCCAACTCAGAATAACTATAATCAATCATCGGTTTCCTTCCTTTCTGTGAGTGTTTGTCTGCTTCTGACAGGGCTGCCGTGCTGCTTAATGATTGTTTGAATCGGTACAATGACCGCCAATCATTTTCCTGACAAAGTCGATATCCTTCTGAATCAAAGGAATATCACCGGGCATGAGGTCGGGTTGGAATTCGCCTTTATCCCAGCGGTCAGCGTATTGGATGAAGTCCGCTTTCATCTCATCTGAAAGAATGTTATGTTGTGTTTCATAGACAGCGACTTTCAGATGATTCATAAACATGTCAGGTTCGTCTTCGCATTCAGCATAGAAATAGGTGGCTTCGCAGTCTATTACTCTATATTTTGACGCTTCCTTACTTTCAAATACTCGTTTAATATCGCTTTCTTCCAACTCAGAATAACTATAATCAATCATCGGTTTCCTTCCTTTCTGCGTGCGTTTATCTGCTTACGGAATGTTGTTTTACCAACTCTGTTTTGATACCGGTCTGAAACAATCATAACACATTTCAAACCTTATGACAATATGATACACCATAAGATGGGAACTTTTCGGCGCATCTAATCTTAATGCGCGGATTTCTGTCATTTTTCTGAGAAATTCTTCTGCTGAATTTCTAATTATGCAGCATAAGTATTTTACATTTCTCAAAAATGGATTTATAATAGAATTACACACAGACTTTTGCTATTTCATACCGAAGGAGGAGATGTTGTATGAAAAAAGCCGTGGGATTATTGACAGCGCTTCTTGTGCTGTTATCGTCCGTCAGCGCACACGCTGCCGAAACCGCAAAACTATGGGGCGACGCAAACGGCGACGGCGCCGTCACCGTGCTGGACGTCACAACCATTCAGAAACACCTGGTAGAATTGGAAAAAATAGGGGACGAAACAAGCGCCATCGTTTTCTGGCAACGGGGAGCTTTCTATCGCGGACGCGACCTTGATTCAATACTTCATCGCCGGTCTGATTGACCGTTTTCCGGCAGAGGAAAACAACGCGCTGAAAATGAGTATCAACAGTACTCCGGTCACCGTCGAATGGGAAGATAACGAGGCGGTTGCCGCGTTGAAGGCGGCTGTGAAAGACAAGCCGCTCACCATTCCAATGTCCATGTACGGCGGCTTTGAGCAGGTCGGCTCGCTCGGCATGTCACTTCCGAGAAATGATACGCGCATAACCACTTCGCCCGGTGACGTTATCCTGTATTCCGGCAATCAGATGGTTGTGTTCTACGGCTCCAACACATGGGCGTACACCCGTCTCGGTCATATCACCGATAAAACGCCTGCGGAACTGACGCAGCTGTTGTCCAACGGAAATGTAACGATTACACTGACATATTGAAGGGGCAAGACAGTTCCTGATTTGACTATCTTCTACCCATCGTTTATGAGATAATTAAGCTGTAAAAAGGCAGGTGTTCATACGATGAAAATTGAAACAGATATGCCAACCTATGAGCGTTTAAAAAGATGTTTGTCGGAACGTTTTCCTGACGTGAAAGTGCAGTTAATTACGTCTGATCCCATGCTAAAAAAGTTAGGATTCGCTGAAAAAGTTCCCTGCACAAACGAAATCCTCGCAGGACTCGGTCAGCTATATGTCGCCGACGAACGTTTCCGGAAAAACATCGACAAGCACGGCGAGGGCACAGCGGCGTATGCTTCGGCGTGTATTCAGCAGA
Organism: uncultured Clostridia bacterium; assembly: GCA_947170465.1. Lineage (GTDB taxonomy): Bacteria > Bacillota > Clostridia > Oscillospirales > Acutalibacteraceae > Ruminococcoides. Next base: position 1,925 of record CAMVTS010000021.1, on the reverse strand, counting down.
ATTTTCAATAACATTTCAGGACGTGTGAGCAAATATGCTTGCACGTTCTTGTTTTATATTGCTAACTAATAAAATTGCATTCAGTATTGATTACCCCACTCACCTTTTTCTTTTGGTACGACTGATTCATCTTGACGGAATTGCCGGAATAATGATACAATAAACCATAAGGAAGAATAAAGGAGCCACTATGTACGATTTTACAACCATCATGAACCGCAGCGGCAAAGACGCGCTGGCGGTGGATTGTATCGGCGCCGATGTAAGCTGGGCGCAGGCGCCTACCGCGCCGAAAAACGGCTTTTCCGCGATTCCGATGTGGGTGGCGGATATGAATTTTGCGACTGTGCCGACGATTGTGCAGGCGATGACGGAGCGCGTGCAGCACCCTGCCTACGGCTACTATATCCCGACAGCGGCATATTACAACGCCATTATCCGCTGGCACGAACAGCGTAACGGCGTTTCCGGCATGACGGCAAAGCATATCGGCTATGAAAACGGCGTGCTCGGCTGCGTCAGCACGGCGATTCAGGCGTTGACAACACCGGGCGATAAAGTCCTCCTGCACAGCCCGACCTATATTGGCTTCACGCACGTTTTGGAGGACACCGGGCGCGTTGCCGAGCTGAGTCCGCTGAAAAAGGACGAAAACGGCGTGTGGCGCATGGACTACGCCGATATGGACGCGCGTTTGAAGCAAAACCACATTCATCTCGCCGTCTTTTGCAGTCCGCACAATCCCTGCGGCAGAGTGTGGGAGCGTGAGGAAATCGCGCAGGCGATGGAGGTATTCCGCAAAAACGACTGCGTGGTGATTTCGGACGAAATCTGGTCGGATATTCTGCTCAATAACGCAAAGCACACGCCCACGCAAAGCGTCAGCGAGGACGCGAAAAACCGCACCATTGCCGTTTATGCGCCGAGCAAAACCTTCAATCTCGCCGGCTTAATCGGCAGCTATCATGTGATTTATAACCCCTATCTCCGCGACAGAATCCGCCGTCAGTCCGCGATGACGCATTACAACAGCATGAACGTCCTGTCCATGCACGCACTGATTGGCGCGTATCAGCCCGAAGGTCATCAGTGGGTGGACGAGCTGTGCGCGGTGCTGTCCGATAACGTCAACTATGCGTGTGATTTTATCCGCACGCATTTCAAGGGCGTGGAACTCTCCAAGCCCGAAGGCACCTACATGCTGTTCCTGCATTGCGAGGATTACTGCAAGGCGCACCACCTCACCATCAACGACCTCATTCAAAAGGGCTGGGACGTCGGCGTCGCGTGGCAGCAGGGAGCACCCTTCCACGACAAATGGGGAATCCGCATGAATCTCGCCGTACCGCACTCGCTGGTCGTGGAAGCGATGGAGCGCCTGAAAGAGTATGTGTTTGAGTAGAAATAAGCTGTCGGACGTGCGCGGCGAGCTGTTTGGCTTTTCCATCATCACCATTATCCTCTTTCACTTCTGCGAGGATGTGGAAAAAGCAGACTTCGGCGGCGCTGTAAACAGGCTGTTTATGAGAAGAAAAGGCGCGTGAGTGTTTGCTCACACCACGGTTCAGCAAAGAATAAAATCGGGAAAATAGGGAATTTCGAGGGGGGAAATGCAAAGTTTTCTATATTTTTCTAACGCGCGAGGGAGACGAAAAAATATTTTTTATAGAATACTTTACAAACCACCCCCCGATTTTCCCTATTTTCCCGACTGCTTTTCTTCCTGTTTCCGACCGTGTGTCACCCCGCACACCTGAATTATGCGGTATTGCCTTGAAATTTGCGGACAGTCGTGTTATTATTAATTTGTACGATAAGCTTGCGGTTGGCATCATGCAGGCAGATTTGCTGAGAAATCAAGAACATTAAGGGAGGAAAAGCAAATGACAACAAAAGTAAAAAAAAGGCGGCCGTTTGTTACGCTG